>CAMUZE010000008.1 GCA_947165135.1 uncultured Clostridia bacterium | reverse complement strand
ACTTACAATGTTTGCTGGTGGTTTAATTGAACATGTAAGAAATTTAAGTATTGGATTAAATCTATATGCTGAAAAATTAGAAAAGGGAGGAAATAATTAATATGGCAAAGATTGAAAACAAAGATATTATTGAAGCTTTAAAAGAAAAGACTATTCTTGAAGTTAAAGAATTAGTTGATATGATGAAAGAGGAATTCGGAGTAGATCCATCTGCTGTAGCTGTTGCTGCTGCACCTGTTGCTGCTGCTGAAGAAACTAGTGATAGCGGTGTTAAAACTGTTGTTCTAAAAGAAGCTGGAGCTCAAAAATTACAAGTTATTAAAGTAATTAGAGAAGTAACAGGTTTAGGACTTAAAGAAGCAAAAGACATTGCTGATGCTGGTGGAAATGTTAAAGAAGGAATTCCTGCTGCCGAAGCTGAAGAATTAAAAGCTAAATTAGAAGAAGCCGGAGCTACTGTAGAATTAGCATAAGTATATTAAGCCTTGTAAAAAGGCTTTTTTGCGTATTAAAGAAAGAAAAAGAAAAAGGAGAATTATGAGTCATTATTTTGAAAATGATGTTAACTTAAAAAGTAATATAAGAGAGTTGAGTTATAAACATGATTCTTCTTTTTTCACGTTCTTAAGCGATAATGGTGTGTTTAGTAAAAAGAATATCGATTATGGAAGTTATCTTTTATTAGAGACATATCTAAAAGAAAATATTAATAATGTAAAAGTATTAGATGTAGGATGCGGTTATGGATTTTTAGGAATTGTTATTAGTGTTCTTACAGATTCATATGTAGATATGGTTGATGTTAATAAAAGAGCTGTTCATTTAACAAAAAGAAATATAAAAAAATATGATAAATTTAATGGTAGTGCCTTTGTTAGTGATGCCTACACAGAAGTTAAAAATAAATACAATGTAATAATTACTAATCCACCAATTAGAGTAGGAAAAGAAAAACTATTAGAAATACTTGAAGGTGCATTTGATCATTTGGAAAAAGATGGTACATTATATTTTGTTATTCGTAAGGATCAAGGAGCACTTTCCATAAAGAAAATATTAGAACAAAAAAGAAAAGTTGAAATAATAAATAAAGATAAAGGATATTTTATATTAAAAGTCAAATAAATTACTTTACAATTTTAAAAAAAGTTATTGACATCTTGAAATATATTATGATAAAATTTTATATTGCAGTACATTTGTTTTATTTTTAAAATTTGTGTTCTTTAAAAATTTAGAATTGGGGTGAAAAAGTGGCATACAAAACAGTAAAATTTGGTGACCATAGAGAAAGAAGAAGTTTCTCAACAAAGTATAGTACATTAGAATTATCTAATCTATTAGAAGTACAAAAAGATTCGTTTGATTTATTTTTAAAGGAAGGTATAAAGGAAGTCTTTGAGGATATTTTTCCTGTAGAGAGTTTCTCAGGTTCATTATCACTAGAATTTGGTGATTATTATTTTGATGCGCCAAAATATACAGTAAAGGAAAGCCGTGAAAGAAAAGTTACTTACGCAGCTCCTTTAAAAGTTAAGGCAAGATTATTTATTAATGAAACTGGAGAAGTAAAAGAACAAGAAGTATTCTTAGGAGATATGCCATTAATGACTGATACTGCTTCATTTATTATAAATGGTGCAGAAAGAGTTATTAACTCACAACTTGTAATGGGACCATCTTGTTATTATAAGAATGAAGTAGATAATACAGGTAGAAATATTATTACAAGTGAAGTTAGACCTAATAAAGGTACATGGCTTGAATATGAACTAGATGCAAGAGGTATTTTATATGTAAGAATTGATAGGACTCGTAAGGTTCCAGTAACTACATTATTACGTGCATTAGGTCTTTCAAGTGATGATGAAATATTAGAAGTATTTGGCCAAGATGAATATTTAATTAATACTTTAGAAAAAGATTCTACAAAGAATACTGATGAAGCATTAATTGAAATATATGAAAAATTAAGACCAGGAGAACCAGCTACATTAGATTCAGCTAAAAACCAATTAATCGTTAGATTCTTTGATAAATTTAGATATGATTTATGTAAAGTTGGTAGATATAAATTCAATAAGAAATTAAATGTTATAGATAGACTTTTAAATGTTACAATTGCACAAGATATTAAAGTTGGCAATAAAGTTTTAGTTAAAAAGGGTACTTTAATTACTAAAGATATCCTACAAGAATTAAAACCAGTATTTGCTGATGGTTATGGTGTAAAAGAAGTTAAGATTAATGAAGAATTGGATACATATAATAAGATTCAAGAAGTTTTAGTATATGCTAATGATGATTCTAAGAAAGTAATTAAAGTTATAGGTAATGATCAAAGTATTGATACAAGAAGACTTACAATTTCTGATGTATATGCTTCTTTATCATATTATATTTGTTTATTATATGGTGTAGGTAAATTTGATGAAATCGACCATTTAGGAAATAGACGTGTAAGACAAGTTGGAGAACTTATCCAAAATCAATTTAGAATTGGTGTTGCTCGTATGGAAAGACAAATTAGAGATAAGATGTCTACTCAAGAAATTGATACAGTTACACCTAAATCATTAATTAATATTAGACCAGTTACTGCTGCATTAAAAGAATTCTTTGGTAGTAGTCAACTTTCTAAATTCATGGATCAAATTAATCCACTTGCAGAGTTAAATGATAAACGTAGACTTAGTGCTTTAGGTCCAGGTGGTTTATCAAGAGATAGAGCAGGATTTGAAGTTCGTGATGTTAACCCATCACACTATGGTAGAATTTGTCCAATAGAAACTCCGGAAGGACAAAACATTGGACTTATTACATCGCTTTCAAGTTATGCAAGAATTAATGAATATGGATTTATAATGACTCCATATAGAAAAGTAGTAGATTCAAGAATTACTGATGAAATAGTATATATGACTGCTGATGAAGAAGAAGATTACTATATTAGTCAAGCAACTATTAATGCTGATAAGAAAGGTAATATTCTTGATGAAACAGTTCCTGTTAGATTTAATGGCGATAACTTAATTGTTCCAAGAGAAAAAGTAGATTATATAGATGTATCACCATCACAAATCGTATCAGTTACAACAAGTATGATTCCATTTATGGAACATGATGATGCTAACCGTACACTAATGGGTGCCAACATGCAACGTCAAGCTGTACCTCTTATGATTACTGAGGCTCCAATTGTTGGAACTGGAGTTGAAGCTGCTATAGCTAGAGATTCTGGATGTTCAGTAGTTTGTGACATTGATGGTGTTGTAGAATATGTTGATGCTAAGAAGATAATAGTTAAAGGTGCTACTGAGAAGCATACTTATGAACTTATTAGTTATCAAAGAAGTAATGCAGAAACATGTTATAATCAAAGACCAATAGTTAAAAAAGGTGAAGAAGTTCATAAAGGTGAAATCATTGCTGATGGACCTTCTACTGATAAAGGTGAAATTGCTCTAGGTAAGAACTTAGTAGTAGCATTCATGACTTATAATGGTTATAACTATGAAGATGCTGTTATTCTAAATGAAAGAGTTGTTCGTGATGATGTACTTACATCAATTCACATTGAAATGAAAGAAATAGAATGTAGAGATACTAAACTTGGACCAGAAGAGTTTACAAGAGACATTCCTAACATTTCAGAAGAAGCTCGTAAGAATTTAGATGAAAATGGTATTGTAAGAATAGGTACTGAAGTTAAAGAAAATGATATTCTTGTTGGAAAAGTTACTCCAAAGGGAATGCAAGAACTTTCTTCAGAAGAAAAATTATTACATGCAATATTTGGTGAAAAGACTCGTGAAGTTAGAGATACATCACTTCGTGTTTCACATGGATGTTCTGGTATTGTACATGATGTACAAGTATTTACTAAAGAAAATTCTGATGAATTACAACCAGGTGTATCTAAGATAGTAAGAGTATATATAGTTAAGAAGAGAAAGATTCAAGTTGGAGATAAAATGGCAGGACGTCATGGTAACAAAGGTGTTTGTTCATTAATATTACCATCTGAAGATATGCCATACTTACCAGATGGTACTCCTGTTGATATTATTCTTAACCCACTAGGTGTTCCTTCTCGTATGAATTTAGGACAAATCCTTGAATTACACTTAGGAATGGCTGGTAAGAAATTAGGAGTACATTATGCAACTCCAATATTCAACAGTGCTACTGAAGAAGATGTTCAACAGCAGACTAAAGAAGCAGGACTTGATCCAGATTACAAAACATGGTTATATGATGGACGTACAGGTGAAAAGTTTGATAAGAGAGTATCTGTTGGAGTTATGTACATGATTAGACTTGTACATATGGTTGATGATAAGATTCATGCTCGTGCAACTGGACCTTATAGTTTAGTTACTCAACAACCTCTTGGTGGAAAAGCTCAATTTGGTGGACAGAGATTCGGAGAAATGGAAGTTTGGGCATTATATGCTTATGGTGCTGCCCACATACTTCAAGAAGTTCTTACTGTTAAATCGGATGATGTAGTAGGAAGAGTTAGAGTATATGAAGCTTTAGTTAAAGGTAAGACAGTTCCAAGTGCTGGAGTTCCAGAAAGCTTTAGAGTATTAATTAAAGAGTTCCAAGCATTAGGATTAGATATTCAAATCATAAATAAGAATGGTGAATTAAAAGATATTAAAGAACTTGAACGTGAAGAAGATAAAGATGATACACCAGTTACAATAGATGAAATTACTAAACCTGAAGAAGAGGAAGTAGATGAATCTGAATATGAAGATGTTCAACCAGAAGATGATGAAGATGAGGACTTTGATGATTTGGAACCTGGTGATGATGACTTTGAATATGAAGAAGAATATGGACTAGATGACAATTTTGAAGATGATTATGAGAGGGGTGAAGAATAATGTTAGAAGTTAATGATTTTGATGGAATTCGTATTGGTATAGCTTCTCCTGAAAAGATTCGTGAATGGTCTTATGGTGAAGTAAAGAAACCAGAAACAATCAATTATAGAACTTTAAACCCTGAAAGAGATGGACTTTTCTGTGAAAAGATATTTGGTCCAACAAAAGACTTCGAATGTTCTTGTAAAAAATATAAAAGATTAAGATACAAAAATGTTATTTGTGACAGATGTGGTGTAGAGGTAACACGTGCTAAAGTACGTAGAGAAAGAATGGGACATATTGAACTTGCTAGTCCTGTAAGCCACATTTGGTATGCAAAAGGTGTACCTCCTAAAATTGGACTTGTTTTAGATATTAGTCCAAGAGAATTAGAAGAAGTATTATATTTTGTAAGTTATATTGTACTTGATCCAGGAATTGCACCTCTTGCCAAAAAACAAACTCTTTCTGATAAAGAATACAGAGCATATTATGAAAAATATGGTGATGAATTCAGAGTTGGAATGGGTGCTGAAGCAATTAAAGAATTGTTAAAAGAAGTTGATCTTGAAAAAGAAGTAGCTGCTTTAAAGAAAGAAGTAGAAAAATCTCAAGGTCAAAAGAAAATTAGATTAGTTAAAAGATTAGATTGCTTAAATGCATTCTTAGAAAGTGGTAACAGACCAGAATGGATGATTTTAGATGTTCTTCCTGTTATACCACCAGATTTAAGACCAATGATTCAACTTCCAGGTGGAAGATTTGCAACTTCTGATTTAAATGATTTATATAGAAGAATTATTAATAGAAATAACCGTCTTAAAAAATTATTAGAATTAGAAGCACCAACAATCATTGTTCAAAATGAAAAACGTATGCTTCAAGAAGCAGTTGATGCTTTAATAGATAATGGAAGACGTGGACGTAGTGTTCAAGGTGTTGGAAATAGACCATTAAAATCTCTATCTTCAATGCTAAAAGGAAAACAAGGTAGATTTAGACAAAATCTTCTTGGTAAGAGAGTTGATTACTCTGGACGTTCTGTAATCGTTGTTGGACCAACACTTAAAATGTATCAATGTGGTGTACCAAAAGATATGGCTTTAGAATTATTTAAACCATATGTTATGCAACAATTAGTAGAAAGAGGAATTGCTCATAATATTAAAGCTGCTAAAAAGATTATAGATAACCAAGATGAAAGAGTATGGGATGTAGTTGAAGATGTAATTCGTGAACATCCAGTACTTCTAAACCGTGCACCAACACTACATAGACTTTCAATTCAAGCATTTGAACCAGTACTTGTTAGTGGAAAAGCATTAAGACTTCACCCATTAGTTTGTGGTGGATTCAATGCAGACTTTGATGGTGACCAAATGGCTATTCACATTCCAATTAGTGAAGAAGCTCAAGCTGAAGCAAGATTATTAATGTTAGGTGCTAATAACATTTTAGACCCTAAAGATGGAAAACCAATTGTTACACCATCTCAAGATATGGTATTAGGTAACTATTACTTAACTCTTGAACTTGCAGGAGAACCAAATGAAGGTAAAGCTTACAAAGATCCAAATGAAGCATTAATGGCATATGAAAGAAGAGAAATAACTCTTCATACAAGAATATGTATTCCTACATACGCATTTAGACATAAAGTATGGACTGATGAACAAAAGGGTAAATACTTAGTAACCACTGCTGGAAAAATAATATTTAATGAAATATTCCCAGATACATATCCTTACATATGTGAAGGAAGTAAAGAGAATATTGGATTAATGACTCCAGATAAATTCTTTATTGAAAAAGGTAAAAATTTACCTGAAGAAGTTGCTAAAATGCCTTTAATTCCTGCTTTAGTTAAAAAAGATTTAGGAAAGATAATTGCTCAAATATTCAAAAGATATAAGACTACTGAAACATCAATTTTCTTGGATAAATTAAAGAATTTAGGATTTAAATATAGTACTAAATCTGGTATAACAATATCTCTATCTGATATTCCAATTAACCATGAAAAGGATGCTTTAATAGCAGAAACTAATGAAACAATTGATAAAATTAATAAACAATTTAAACGTGGTCTTATAACTGATGAAGAAAGACATAATAAAGTTATTAAATTATGGACTGACACAACTAATGCAGTTCAAACAAGATTAGGTGAAATACTTAAAGAAGATGTTGAAAACCCACTATCAATGATTATTAATTCTGGAGCCAGAGGTTCTGCTAACCAGTTAGGACAACTTGCTGGTATGCGTGGTATTATGGCTAAACCAGATGGTGGTCAAGTAGAAATCCCAATTCTAGCTTCATTCCGTGAAGGCCTAGACGTTCAAGAATTCTTCTTATCAACACATGGTTCAAGAAAAGGTACAGCAGATACAGCATTAAAAACTGCAGATGCTGGATACTTAACAAGACGTTTGGTTGATGTTGTACAAGATATTATTGTACGTGAAGAAGATTGTGGTACTATCCAAGGACTTGAAGTATCAGCATTTACTGATGAAAAGAGTGGTGCTGTAATCGAATCATTCAGAGATAGAATAGTTGGACGTTATTCAAATCAAAAAGTATTACATCCAGAAACTAAAGAAATCTTAATTGATAAAGGTGCATTAATTACTGAAAGAATAGCTGATAAGATTGTTAATGCTGGTATCACTAAGATGGAAATTAGAAGCGTTCTTACTTGTAAATGTGCAAATGGAATTTGCCAAAAATGTTATGGACTTAACCTTGCAACTGGTAACGTGGTTGAAGTTGGTGAAGCAACAGGTATTATGGCTGCTCAATCAATTGGTGAACCGGGTACTCAGTTAACAATGCGTACATTCCATACAGGTGGTGTTGCATCTGCAGCTGATATTACTCAAGGTCTTCCAAGAGTTGAAGAACTATTTGAAGCAAGAATACCAAAAGCTAAGGCAACTATTGCAGAAATCGATGGTAAAGTTACTAAGATTGCTGAAGATAAAAACAATAGATTTAAAATATATATTACAAATGACTTAGAGACTCGTGAGCATGTAACTCAATATAATGCCAAATTAAGAGTTGAAAAAGGAAGCGTAGTAGTTGCTGGACAAGCATTAACTGAAGGAAGTATTTCTCCAAAAGAATTACTAGCAGTAACAGACCCAACTACTGTTGAAGAATATATACTTAAGGAAATTCAAAAAGTTTATAAATCTCAAGGTGTTGACGTTAGTGATAAACATGTTGAGACTGTAGTAAGAAGAATGATTACTAAAGTAAGAGTAGTTGATCCAGGAGATACAACTTTAATCGAAGGATTAACTGTACCAATTCGTGAATTTGCTGAAATAAATAAACCTGTAATTTTATCAGGTGGTGTACCAGCCACTGGAAAACCAATTATGTTAGGTATTACTAAAGCATCTTTAGAAACTGACTCATTCTTATCTGCTGCATCATTCCAAGAGACTACAAGAATCTTAACAGATGCTGCAACTCGTGGAAAAGTAGATATGCTAAATGGTTTAAAAGAGAATGTTATTCTTGGTAAATTAATACCTGCTGGAACTGGAGCAAAACAATATAATAATATAGAAGTAATTCTAAAAAATGAGTTATTAGATGATGATGCTGCAGAAATTCTAGAAGAAAAATTCTTAACAGATGATAAATCTGAAGAAACAGTAGATGCTATGGCTGAATAAAAGGAAATGATTAATTCATTTCCTTTTTTTTAATTTGGTGTTAGAATTATTATAGGAGTATAATATGAAGAAAGTGATTGTACCATTGTTAGTAATAATAATATTTTTAGTTGGATTTATTCCATTTTTTCTTCATAAAAAAATAAAATATACAATAGAGATAATTGGAAATAAAAATATTACCATAAATGCTAATGAAGAGTATAAAGATGAAGGTGCTATTGTAGATAATAATATAATTAGAATATACAATTTCAAAACTATTAATAATGTTGATACAAGTAAACCTGGTACATATGAAGTTATATATAAAAAGAAAGATGTAGAAGCAAAAAGAATAGTTAATGTAATAGATATAGAAAAGCCTACAATTAAACTTGTTAAGAATAACTTCTATGCTAAGAATAGTAAAACTGATTTATTAGACTATGTAGAAGTTACTGACAATTGTGATAAAGACTTAATTAAAAAAGTAAAAATCGATAGTAATATTAATACTAAAAAAGATGGTACATATAGAGTTAAATATATTGTTAAAGATTCATCTAATAATGAAAATACTTTAGAAACATCAATCATTGTACAAGATAAAGATACAAACGGAATACCAGTTTTAATGTATCATTGGTTTTATGATGATACTAAAGGTGAAACATATGGTACTAAAAATAGTCATAATTATATACCTAAAACAGAGTTTATAAAACAAATGAAATATTTAAAAGATAATAATTATTATTTTCCAACATGGCAAGAGTTAGAAGACTATATTGATGGGAAAATAGACTTACCTAAGAAAAGTATTATTCTAACTGATGATGATTGTGTTAATTCATTTTTTGATGTAGCATTACCTGTTCTTCAAGAATATAAAATTCCGATGACATCATTTTGTATTACAAACAAGACATATTATAAAAAATTTTTAGATGAAAAATATATAGATTTTGAATCACATACTGATTCATTGCACAAAAGATCATGTAAAGGATATTGGGATGGCGCTGTAATGTGTTCAGACTATGATACTATTTATAAAGATATTAAAAAATCATTAGAAATAGTTAAAAATAATTATGCATTTGCATATCCTTTTGGACACTATAATGATGATACAATTAAGGCATTAAAAGAAAATGGTATAAAAATGGCATTTACTATAAAAGATGGAAAAGTTAAAAGAGGCGCTAATAAATATAAGTTACCTAGAGTAAGAATATCTAGAAGCACAACTATTGAGAGATATATTAATTTAATTAAATAGGAGGAACTATTATGTATGCTGGAATATTTCTAATGATATTTGCAGTTTGTATATTACTTGTTGGATTATATATGTTTACTGGACATAAATTAAATATATTAACTTGGAGAGCAGCTTTTAAGAATTTAACTATTAATGAATGGAAGAATATTGGTAAATGGACTATGATAAGTAGTATTCCAATCATAACAATTGGTATTATTTTAATAATATTACAAGTAGACTAGTTAAATAGTCTTTTTGTATGTTATAATATTTTGTAGGTGATAAATATGTTCGAAGGACTAAGTGAAAGATTACAAAAAGTAGTAAGTGGTATTAAATCAAGAGGAGTTATTAATGAAGATAATATTAGTGACATAGTACGTGAAATAAGATTATGTTTATTAGAAGCTGATGTTAATGTTAAGATAGTTCGTGAATTTATAGACTCTGTTAAAGAAAAAGCCCTTGGTGAAGAAGTGCGTAAAAGTATTAAGCCAGGAGATATGTTTGTTAAAATATTAAAAGATGAGCTTGTTTCTTTACTTGGTGGAGACGCTGCTCCTTTAGAATTAAATCATAAACCTACAATTGTTATGGTTGTTGGTCTTCAAGGTGGAGGTAAAACAACTACAATTGGAAAAATAGGTAATATGGTTCGTAAAAAGCATAATAAAAAACCTATATTTATAGCATGTGATGTTTATAGGCCTGCTGCGATAGACCAATTAAAAAGCATTGGAAAACAACTTAATATTGAAGTATATGATGAAGGTAAAGGAAATCCTGTAGAAATAGCTAAAAGAGGAATAGAATATGCTAAAACCAAAGGATATGATTATATTTTAATAGATACAGCAGGACGTCTTCAAATTGATGAAAAATTAATGGATGAACTTGCTTCTATAGAAAAAGAAGTTAAACCAAATGAAGAACTATTAGTAATAGATGCTATGATGGGACAAGACGCTATTAATGTAATTACTGGATTTAATGATAAATTAAAACTAAGTGGATGTGTTCTTACTAAAATGGATGGAGATACTAAAGGTGGAGTTGCTTTATCTCTTAGACATTTAACTAATATTCCAATTAAATTAATTGGTGATTCTGAAAAATTAGATGGCCTTAGTGAATTTTATCCAGAAAGAATAGCAAATAGAATTTTAGGTGATGGCGATTTACTTTCAATTATTGAAAAAACAGAAAGTGAATTAGATCAAGACGAAATGATGAGTGCTGCTAAAAAGATGCAAAAAGGTAAATTTGATTTAGATGATTTTTTAAGAACAACTAAACAAATTAAAAAACTAGGTCCACTTGAAAAATTAATTAAATTAATACCAGGAGCATCTAAAATGGGACTTAACAATGTAAATATTGATCCTAAAGTAATGGCTAGAACTGAAGCAATAATTCAGTCTATGACAATGGAAGAAAGACGTAATCCAGACATAATTAAAGCTAGTAGAAAATTAAGAATTGCTAAAGGATGTGGACAAAAAGTAGAGGATGTTAACAGATTATTAAAACAATTTGAACAAATGAAACAAATGATGAAACAAATGAATGGTAAATTTAAATTTTAAAGTGCTAATGCACTTTTTTATTTTGCCTAAACAATATTTATTCTTGTACATAAAATATTTATGAAAAGGAGTTGTTAAAATGAATAATGGAATGTATCAAGGATATAGCGTTGAAGGAAGTGCAGAATTAAAAGTGACACCTGATAAAACTATGCAATATGAAATGCCTTCTTGTGAAGCTCCAGCAACTGTATGTGCTCCAGTATATGAATGTCCACAAGAAAGATGTATACATAGACAAATAGTTCATGAAGTTCCTCATGTATGTCCTGTTAATACAAGAATAATCAATCATCATATTTATAAACATACATATAGTCCATGTTATACATGTACAGAGGAAAATGAAGTATGTAATGTAACTGAAGGATGTCCAACTAAATTTATGTAAGCAAATACTAAGTTATTTGCTTTTTTATTTAATTAGAATGAAATGTTGTAATTAGATTAATTTTTTATTATAATGTTTTAGGATGTGATAATATGGAAGAAGTAGGATTTTGTAAAGTGGCAATTATTTCAATTGTTTCATCACTTGATTATGAATTTTTAAATAGTGATACTAACGAATTGAAGTCATATTTAAATAGTGCTAAGAAAATAATTGGTAAATTAAAGGAAATAGGATTTCTGTATTTTAGAGAATTTAATGATGGATCTTTTGTTGAAGTAGTGACAGAAAGAATATTTAAACCAATATATTTAGAAGATAAAGATGCAACTTATTATTACAATGAAGAAAGTGGTTTATATCTTTTACCTAAAACTATGTATTGTGCTTCTAAAAAAGAATCATTACATGGAATTAATGATAGAGAATATAGTAAAAACGTAAATAAATTATTTGATATATTCATAAAAATAAATAATAAAGATAATGAGCTTGTTAGCAAATCTCAATATATGTTACTTTTACAAAATAAAAAAATAGTTGAATAGTTGAAGTTATTAAATATAACTTCTTTTTTTTATAAAAAAAGAAGGCCTTGGAAAATATCCCAAGGTAACTTCTATATATAATTTATCATTAAAATATAAACATTGTCAATAGTGTGCTAATTTGATAAAATTAATTTGGTGAATATTATGATAAATATAGTTTTATTTGAGCCAGAGATACCAGAAAATACTGGTAATATAATGAGAACATGTGTTGCGACTAATTCTCATTTACATTTAATTAAACCATTAGGCTTTAGTTTAGAAGAAAAGTATATTAGAAGGGCTGGTGTAAATTATATTGATAAATGTATATATAAAGTATATGAAAATATAGATGATTTCTTTTCTCAAAATGAAGGTGAATTTTATTTTTTAACTAGATATGGTCATAAACCACATACTAGTTTTGATTATAGTGATCCAAATAAAAATTATTATTTCTTTTTTGGAAAAGAAAGTACTGGTATACCACCTAAGATATTAAAACCATATATAGATAGATGTATGCGTATGCCCATGACTGATAATGTAAGAGCATTAAATTTATCAAATACGGTTGCTATAATGACTTATGAAGCATTAAGACAACAAGGATATCCTAATCTTTTATTTGATGAACCTCATAAAAGTAAATACTTTATAGAGGAGAGTGAATAATATGGCAATAACTAAAACTAATTTTATAGAATTTACTAGATGTAGAAGATATCCTGCATTAGAAAGTATTAGAAAAGATAAATTGGATTCAAAATTAACTATTGAAGAATACAAAAAAGAAGAAGAAAGTGAAATGATAAATGAACTTCTTAGTAGTATGTTTGAAATGAATGAAGATGGAACTGATACAGATCTTACATATAAAGAAGATATTCAACTAAATGCTATGATGAAATACTACAAAGAAGTAGAAATAGAAGCTGCAAGAGTAGCTAAAAAGTTATTTAAAGGTAATTTTGTTTATAGTGAAAAAACGTATAATCAAGAGTCATTTGATTTTGTTCATAATGGAATAAGATATTTATGTTATACAGATATTTATAATGAAAATGATGATGAAATTAATATAATTGAAGTTAAGGCAACTACAAGTAGAAAATATATTGATGATTTAGTTTATGGCAAAAGTGGAGGAGAAAAATATCCTTTGTTTAAACGTGATTATGATAATATATATAAACTTAATAAACCTAATACCACTGATGAAAAGATAATTGATTCATATAATAAAAAATATAATAAATTATTTGATAGATATAGTAGTGAAGGGAAATATATATTAGATATAGCAACTCAAAGATATATAATTGAACATGATTTAAAAGAACATAAGATAAATAAAAAAGTAAATTATTATTTAGCTGTACTTAATCACAATTATGTATATGATGGATATAGAGTAGGAAATACTAGAGTATATAGAGAGATAAATGGAGAAGAAATTGTTAATTTTTTTGATATGAATGAAGTAACAGAAAAATATCAACCTATTATTGAAGATATGATTAAAAGGCTTGAAGATAATATATTCAATCCTAATCCTAATCCTTGTGGTGTAGGAAAATATTGTTCTTATAAGAAAACTAATGAATGTAAATATAAAGATATTTGTTATAAAAATGTTCCTAAATATAATGCATCATTTAATTATATAGGTTTTAGTGATAGTACTGGTTTTACTAGTGATAAATTAAATAAATATGACTTGATTAATAATGGATATTTAAAATTAGATGATATTCCAATAGAATGGATAAAAGATAAACCTAATATGATGATTGAAAGAGATTGTTATGATAACGATAAAGTATATGTCGATAAAGAAAAAATCAAAGCATATTTGAATACTTTAAAATATCCAATATATCATTTAGATTTTGAAACACTTCCTTGCCCAATGCCAAGATTTAGAGGAGAAAAACCATACACACAATCATGTTTTGAATTTAGTTTACATATAGAAAGAGAACCTGGTAAATGTGATAATGATAAAGATAATTATGTTTTTCTTGCTGATACATTGGATGATGAGCGTGAAAATTTAGTTAAAGAATTAGTTAATAGAATAGATGGAGAGAATGGAACAATGCTTGCACAAAATGTTAATTTTGAAAGAAGTAGAATTAAAGAACTTGCGGAAGTGTTCCCAGAATATAGGGAAAGATTATTAAAAATAAGAGAAAACTCAACAGATTTATTATATGTAATTAGGACTAATACCGAATTATATAAAGATTTAGGATTTGATGATGATAGAAGTAAACTTGTTAATTTTTATCATAAAAATCAATCAGGAAGCTATTCTATTAAAAAGACTTTACCAGTTTTATCAGATTTAACTTATGCTAATCTAGAAGTTAAAAATGGAACAGAAGCTCTTGTTACTTATTCATTATATGATACAATGAATGAATTTGACTTAAATAAAGCTAAGAAAGCATTAAAAGTATATTGTAAGCAAGATACTTGGGCAATGGTTGTTATTCTTGAGGCACTTAGAAAAATTTGTAAATAGTGTGTAAAAAAATCTGTACATTTGTTGTATAGCTTTTTTAAATTGGGTATATTATTATTGTAGAGAGAGGTGGATAGATAATGATATATCCTTCAATTGATAAACTATTAAATATAGTTGATTCAAAGTATAAACTAGTACATATTGCAGCTGATAGAGCAAAAGTAATGAAAGAACATAAGCACTATCAAATGCCAGAAAATGAATATATTTCAAAAAAAGAAATAGGAAGAGCTTTAGAAGAAGTAGATAAAGGATTAATTACAATAAAAGAAAGTTAATTTCAAATGAAATATATCAAATGTGAAAATACTTGTAATACTAGTATTTTCTTTTATTTTGTGATAAAATACTTCTAGCGTTTAAACTTTTAAGGAGATGAAATTTTTATGAGTAAAATTAACATAATGAGTTTAGGTGGATTAAATGAAAATGGTAAGAATTTATATACAGTTAAAGTAGATAACAAACTATTTGTTTTTGATTGTGGAATGAAATATGCACCTGATAAAATGTATGGTGTTGATTATGTTATTCCTGATTTTTCTTATTTAAAAGAGCATGAGAAAGAAATAGTAGGTGTTTTTATAAGTCATCCACATAGAGAAAATATGGGAGCATTAACTGATTTGATTAAGATTTTACCAAATGTAGATGTATATGCATCAAATTATACAAGTGAAATAATTAAATATGATTCAGAAAATGAAAAAGTAGAAATTAAAAATTTACATATTATAAAAGCACATAAAAAATTAGATTTTAATGATATTAGTGTATTTCCATTTAGTGTAACTCATAGTAGTCCAGAAACTTTAGGATATTGTATTAATACACCAGATGGAGCAATAATTTACATGGCTGATTTTATTATAGATCCAACAATGAAAGATAATTATGATATGGATTTAGGTAAACTTGCGTATATTGGTAAACAAGGAGTTCTTTGCTTAATGGCAGAAAGTGTATTTGCAGAAAAGAAAGGGCACACTTCTCCAAAACATAAACTTGAAGGATTCTTTAAAAAAGTAGTAGATAGAAATAAAGGAAGAATAATATTTACAGTTTTACCATTACATATTTATACTATTCAAGAAATATTTAATTCATTAAAAGGAAAAAATAGAAAAGTAGTTATTATGGGAAAAGAACTTCATAATATTGTTTCTATTTGTGTAAAAAATAATTATTTAAATATTGATGAGAGTATGCTTGGAAACTTAACAGATTTAAAATTAGAAAACACAGTAATTCTAATTAGTAATGATAGGGAAACACCTTATTCAAATATTAATCGTATGATATCTGGACATGATAAATTTATTACGCTTGAAAAAGGGGATGCAATTTGTTTTGCAGAACCTAGTTATGACGCATATGAAAAAGTATTAGTAAAGATAATGAATGAACTTGCTATTAAGGGTGTTAATATTGAACAAATACCTAAAGATAAGAGTGTACGTCATCACGCTTCTTCAGAAGACTTGATGATGTTAGTTAAATTATTTAATCCAAAATATTATATGCCAATTAAAGGTGAATATAGATACCAAGTTCAAAACGGAGATTTAGCATATACAGTAGGAGTTCCTAAAGAAAATATATTACTTAAAGAAAATGGTGATATAGTTACATTTGAAAATGGAAAGCTAGTTGATAATTTTGATAGATTATTTGTAGACGATGTATTAATTGATGGTAATATGACAGAAGATATTGGAGAATTAGTACTTAAAGATAGAGAATTATTAAGTAGTAATGGTCTTGTTGTTATATCAGCAACACTAACTAAAAAAGAAAAAGAATTAATAATTGATCCAGAAGTTGTTACTAGAGGATTTGTATATGATAAAGAAAATACTGATATGATAGATGAAATAAAAAGAATTAGTTTAGAAGTTATAAAAGATAATACATATGGTACTAAATACGCTGACTATGTTAAAATTAGAAATGATATACGTGAGCAAGTAGGAGCATATTTATATCAACAAACGTCATGTAAACCAGTAATACTTACAGTAATACAAGAAATATAAAATGATAGATATCGATAAAAAATTAATTAATTTATCTAAATCTACTTTTAGAAATTCATTTCATTTAAGAAAATATATGATTAATTATATTGATGAAAAAGGATTAGATAAAATAAAAGAACACGCTTTTGATTTTATTAATCAAAGATTAGTCACTTATAATAAATTAAAAGATGGGCATCAAACACCAATGAAAGGGCATCCTGTTTTTATAGCACAGCATGCTACTGGAACTTGTTGTAGAAAATGTTTAAATAAATGGTATAATATACCAGTTGAAAGAAATTTGACTAGCGATGAAGTTAAAGATGTAGTTTCTATAATAATGAAATGGATAGAAAAAGAGTTAAATGAAAGGAAATAAATAATATGATATATTTAGATTATAGTGCAACAACACCAGTTGATGAAAGGGTATTAGATTCATATTGTAAAGTTACAAGAGAGTTTATAGGTAATGCAAATTCTATTCATAATCTTGGTGTTAAATCAAAAGAATTATTTATGCAAGCAACTGATCAAATTGCTGATATTTTGAATTGCCATCCAAAAGAAATTATTTTTACAAGTGGAGCTAGTGAAAGTAATACTACAGCTATAAAAGGTGTAGCATTTAAATATGCAAATAGAGGAAAACATATAATAACTTCTAAATTAGAGCATAAAAGTGTTTTAGAAGTTATGGGATATTTAAGTAATATTGGATATGAAGTTGATTTTGTAAACATTCTTGACAATGGACAAATAGATTTACACCATTTAGAACAATTAATTAGGGAAGATACTATTCTTATTAGTATTTGTGCTGTTAATAGTGAAACTGGTTTTAAACAACCATTAAAAACCATTAGACAAGTAATTAATAAAAAGAATCCAAATGTAATATTCCATAGTGATTTAACTCAAGCTTTAGGTAAGACTAAATTTTATTTGACTGATTTAGACTTAGCATCTTTTTCATCACATAAGATATATGCTCCTAAGGGATGCGGAATTTTATATAAAAAACGTGATTTACAAATAGATACATTAATATATGGTACTACTCAAAACTGTCCTTTTAGAGGTGGGACACCAGCATTACCATTAATAGTGGCATTTTCAAAGGCCATGAGACTTATTAATGATAAATTAGAAGCAAATATTAAAAAATGTGAAAAATTAAAATCCGAGCTTTTAAAAGGCTTATCAAAGTATCCAATTCAAATTAATTCTAATGATTTATGTGTACCTCAAATAGTTAACTTCAGTTTGATAAAAATTAAATCAGAAACATTTGTACATGCTCTTGAAAAATATGATGTTTATGTTTCTACTACAACAGCTTGTTCATCTTTAGAAGAAAGTGTAGTATTAAGAGAACTATCTCATGGAAATAAAGATATATCAACAACATCAATTAGAGTTAGCTTAAGTCATTTAACTACTATGGAAGAAATACATGAATTTTTAGATATATTTGATAAAGTATGGAATGAGTTATTATTAAAATGAAAAAAGTAATATTAATAAAATATGGAGAATTAACAACTAAAAAAGATAATAGAAATTTCTTTATTAAGATACTAAAGAAGAATATTTTTGATAAATTATCTTCTTTTTCCTTTGAAATAAAAGATGATTATTATAGAATGTTTATTTATCCTAAAGAAGAAGATATCGATTCAATATTAGATGTACTTAAAAATATATTTGGAATTCATGAAATTAATGTATGTTTAATGAGTGAAGACTTAAGTATTGAAAATATTAAAGAAATATCATTAAGTTTAATGAAAGAGAAAGAAGGAACTTTTAAAGTAGAAACCAACAGAAGTGATAAAAGTTATCCAATTAAATCTATGGATATGAGTAGAGATGTTGGAGCTCATATTTTAAAAAATACAAATTTAAAAGTAGACGTTCACAGTCCATTAACAAAGCTAAATATTGAAATTAGACATGAAGCAGTTTATATTTATGAAAATAGCGTTAAAGGATTAGGTGGATATCCTGTTAGTACTTTAGGGCGTGCACTACTTATGCTAAGTGGAGGAATAGATTCTCCGGTTGCAGGATATTTAACAATTAAAAGAGGTGTAGAGTTATATTACTTGTATTTTGAAAGTAGACCTCATACAAGTATTGAAGCAAGAAATAAAGTTATTGCACTTGCTCGTAAATTAGAAAAATATAATTCTAATGGAAAATTAATTGTAGTTAATTTTACTAAAATACAAGAGACAATTTATAAAAATTTAGATACTGATTATCTTATTACTATAATGAGAAGAATGATGTATAGAATAGCAGAAAGACTTGCCCGTAAAAATAAATGTTTAGCAATTGTAAACGGAGAAAGTATAGGACAGGTAGCAAGTCAAACATTATCAAGTATTCTTTCTGTTAATAATGTAACAACCTTCCCAATATTAAGACCTCTTTGTTCATTTGATAAGCTTGATATAATTGAAATATCTAAAAAAATAGATACATATGATATATCAATTCTTCCATATGAAGATTGTTGTACAATATTTGTACCTAAACATCCGGTTATTAATCCAAATCTAAAACATATATTAGAAGAAGAATCTAAATTTGATTTTAATGAATTATTAGATGAAGCAGTTAATAATATTGAAATAATAGATTTAAAAGAAAAAGATAATTATTCTGATTTGCTCTAGTATAATATTATAATTATTAAGCATAATATATAATGGTGATATATTATGCTTTTAAATAATCATTTCAGCAAAAAAAATAATTATTTATATAAAATGAAGTGTTTAAATACTAGAAATAAAGAATATTTAGAAAATGAAATATTTGATTTTGAAAAGATTGAAAAGAATAATAATAAAATAAAAAATAAATAAGGCAAACAAAAATTATGTTTGTCTTTTATTATTGAATTAATTTTGTTATAATACTTGTGTAGAAAGAAAGAGGTATATTATTATGGAAATATTAAGTGTAAATGCAGGTAGTTCATCTTTAAAATTTACTTTATTTGAACTTCCTTTTGAAAAAGTTGTTGTAAGTGGTACTTTTGAAAAAATAGGTATTGAAGGTAGTTTTTATACTATTAAGTACAACGGGGAAAAAATAAGAAAAGAAGTTAAATTAAAAGATCATACTGATGCTGTAAAAATTCTTATGAATGAACTTATTGATATGAAAATATTAGATTCATATGATGATTTAGATGCAGTTGGTCATAGAGTAGTTCATGGAGGAGATACATATTTTGATAGTATTATTATTACTAAAGAAGTTGAAGAAAAAATTGAGGAATTAATTCCTCTTGGTCCACTTCATAATCCAGCTAATTTAACTGGAATTAGAAGTTTTAAAAAGATATTACCTAAGATTCCACAAGTTGCAGTATTTGATACAGCATTTCATCAAACAATGAGTGATGAAGAATATTTATATGCAGTACCTATGGAATGGTATGAAAAGTTTGCAGTAAGAAAATATGGTTTTCATGGAACTTCTCATAAATATATTGCAACTAAAATGAGAGAAATAATTGGTGAAGATAAGAAAATTATAAGTTGTCATCTAGGTAATGGTGCTTCATTATGTGCTATTAAGGATGGAAAATGTGTTGATACATCTATGGGATTTGCTCCACTTGCTGGATTTATTATGGGAACTCGTAGTGGTGATGTAGATCCTTCTATTATTCCATATGTTATGAGTAAAACTGGTGAAACAGTAGATGATGTATTAAATGATTTAAATAAAAAGAGTGGTATGCTTGCACTTTCTGGTGTTTCAAGTGATATGAGAGATATTGAAGAAGCATATTTAAATAAAGATCCAAGATGTATTAGAGCTATGAATATGTATATTAAACATATTGCAAATTATTTATCAATGTATAATACATTACTTGAAGGAACTGATTATATAGTATTTACAGCTGGTATTGGAGAAAACTCTAATTTAGTTCGTAAATTACTTATTGATAAATTTAAATTCATGGGTGTTAAATTAGATGAAGAAAAAAATAATCAACGTGGAATTAGTGGGGAGATAAGTACAGAAGATTCAACTATTAAAGTAGTAGTTTTACCTACTGATGAAGAATTAATGATTGCAAAGGATACATATAATTTAGTAAACAAAGAAAAATAGAAAAGAGTTGTATATGAATAATATATATAAATCAATTTATAATGAAATTAAAAAATATAAGAAAATCTATATTGCTAGACATATAGGTCCAGATCCAGATGCTTTTGGAAGCCAAATGGCTTTAAAAGAATCAATACTTTTAACATTTCCAAGCAAAGAAGTATATTCTGTCGGAGTTACAGTGGCAAGATTTAAATATTTTGGACATGTTGATAAAGTAACTGATTATGATTATGAAAATGGATTATTAATTGTTACTGATACTCCAGATGCTAAAAGAGTAGATATAGATAATTTCTTATCTTTTAAACATGTTATAAAAATTGATCATCATCCAAACGTAGATAAATTTGGTGATGTTGAATATGTTAATACAGATGTAAGTTCTGCTAGTGAATTAGTGTTAGAATTAATTGAAAATACAAAGTTAAAGATTAATGAATCTATCGCTGGTAATTTATATTTGGGAATTGTAAGTGATACTAATAGATTCCTATATGGAACAAATTATAAAACACTTGAAATAGCTAGTAGACTTATTAAAAAATATAATTTAGATATGGATAAATTGTATAGACAAGTTTATAGTAGACCACTTGGTGAAGTAAGACTTATGGGACATATTGCAAATACATTGAAAGTTGATAAGAATGGATTTGCTTACGTAGAACTTGATGATGATATTATGCAGACATTTAATTCTGATGCATCTGCTGCTTCAAATATGATAAATGACTTTAATAATATTAATGAAATTATTATATGGGTATTTGTATCAAAAGATAAAAATAATTTATATAGGGTTAATATAAGAAGTAGAGGACCAGAAATAAATGAAATTGCCGCAAGACATGGCGGTGGAGGCCATAAATATGCAAGCGGAGTTAGAACAGATAATCATGAAGTAATTGATTCATTATTAAAAGATTTAAGTGAATGTGCTCGTAAATATAAGGAGGATAATAATGGAAATAGTTAGTGTAAATGATCCTATAATAGCTGTTAGAATTTCTCAATATCCAACTGATAAAAAGAATGAATTTTTGTGTCTTGGAAGAAGTAATGTTGGAAAAAGTAGTTTTATAAATACTATCATTAATAGGAAAAATTTAGCTAGAACAAGTTCTAAACCTGGAAAAACGACAACATTAAACTTTTATCTAGTAAATAATGACTTTTATATAGTTGATGTTCCTGGATATGGATATGCTGAAAGAAGTAAAAAAGAGATTGAAAAATTCGGTATAATGATTGAAGAATATCTAAAACAACGTCCATATTTAAAACATGTATTTATGCTTGTTGATTATAGGCATAAACCTACTGATGATGATGTGTTAATGTATAAATTCTTAAAATACTATAACATTCCAGTAACAATAGTAGCTACTAAATATGATAAAGTAAATAGATCACTAAGAGAAAAACAAGACGATGTAATCAAAAATACATTAAATCCAGCTTTGGGAGATGAAATAGTTAATTTCTCCAGTGTTACCAAAATTGGAAAGGAAAGAATATACGAAATTATCGAGAATTATTATGAAAAATAAAAAGTAATTGATGCTTTTTATTTTTTGTTTATAAATAAAAAACATTTACATTAATATTAATTTTTTATATAATGTTATATAGAATAGAGGTTATATATGAAAAGAAAATATGGGTTCACTCTTACTGAAGTTTTAGTTGTTATAGCTATTATAGCTGTAATTGTAATTATTGCAGTTCCAAGCGTACTTGTTATTAATAGAAATATGAATGAAAGAGTATATGCAAGAAAGATAGATTTAATAGAATCTGCTGCTGAATCATATGGAATTAATAATCCTGATGTTTTCAATGCAACTAATGAAGAATATGTAACTGTAGAAGATTTAATAAAAAGTGGATTTTTGGAACCAGATGTTTCTAAAAACGGCGATAACTGTACAAGTGATGATGGATGTATAATAGATCCTAGATGTAGTGATGATGAGTCTATTGGATGTAAGAAATCATTAAATAGTATCCAAGTATTAATAACTAAAGAAGCAGCAGGTGTAACAGCTAAAATAGGTGGTATTAAGTGCGATAATGATAATCCTAACAATAAATGTAAAGGTGGTACATTAGTACAACAAGTGTGTGAAAAATTTAATGGAGGTAAGTTCATTGGTAAATTTGGAACTGGATCAAATGATTATTGTGGCTGTAGAATGACAAACGGCCTTCCTAGTGGACTTTATAAAGCAACAAAAAACAGCGATGGAACATTAACACTAACAAGTACCCCAGTTAAAGCATGCATTATTTCTGGAGATGAAAAAGGTAATTATTTAAAATACAATGGAGTTATGTGGAGAGTAATGGGAGTATATGATTTATATAATAATGGAAATAATCTTGTTGCAAAAATAATTACAAACGATACAGTAGATATCGATTAAGTATGCAAAAAGCATACTTTTTATTTACATAATAATATTAAAAATGTAAAATAAATATTGCTGGGGATAATATGAAAAAAGTATTTAAATGTTGTGACAATGATTTAACCTTTCAAAATGGCGATTTTGTTACTATAATGAGTAATAATAGTAACATTCCTGAATTTGTTATTAAAGATAAAATTCAAATTATTAATTATAATAATTTGTTTTGCTTTGATAATATAAGTGTATCAAATGTAATAAAAAAATATTTAAAAATGCCTCAAAGAATAAAAGAATATTTATGCGAATTTAACTTAATTGAATATAAAAATATTAATATTAAAAATTTAAACACAAATGAAAAAATAAAATTATTAATTATGTTAAGTATTATTCAAAAGGAAAAAATAATAGTTATTGATAATCTTTTATCAATGTTAGATTATGTTGACTATAAATTGATTGTTAAAATATTAAAAAAATATTCTAAGAATAGTATTATATTGAATATAACCAACAATGTAGAAGAATCGCTAATAGGAAATAAAATTGCTATTATTTATAATAACAAATTAATATGTTTTGGAGAAACACTTAGTGTTTTAAATGAAGAAAAAACATTTAAAAGATTAGGGTTTGGTCTTCCATTTATTATTGAATTAAACAAATATTTAATAGATTATGGACTTATTGATACATATTATTTATCTAATAAAAAGTTGGTGGATGCATTATGGAAATAAAATTTGATAAAGTTTCTGTATTAGATAAAGAAATATCTTTTGAAATTGAATCAAGTGGTATTTATTCATTTATTGGTATAAGTAAATCTATAAAAACTCTTATACTTGACTTGATAGGTGGAAATATAATACCAGAAAATGGGGAAATACAAATAAGAAAGAATATAAAAGTTGGTATGTGCAGATCTAATCCATATGAAATAATAAAAAATAAAATAATAAAAGATTATTTAAGACATATCCTTGAAATAAATAATTACAAAGATAAACATATAGAAGCAAGAATATCTCAATCTTTAAAACTTGTTAATCTAGATAATGAAATATTATATAAAAATATAAATGAATTAAGCTATAAGGAAGCAAAAAAAATATCTTTAATATCATCATTAATTCATAATCCCAAAATTATAGTAATAGAAGATTATACAGATGGCATTATAGATAGTGATAAAAAAGAATTTGCAAGATTAATAAGAGTTTTAAAAAACAAATACAAAAAAATAATAATATTTTTAACAAAAGATACTACTTTTTGTTATACAACAAGTGATATAATTTATTTGTTAAATAATGAGAAAATAGTTCAAAAAGGAAATAAATCAATTTTAAAAAACACAAATCTTTTAAATAAGCTTGGCTTAGAAGTTCCTAAAATTATTAATTTTATAAACGAATGTAAAAAGAATAATCACGAATTAGATGAATACGACAATATTTTAGACATAATCAAATCAATATATAGAGAGGTAAAATAATATGAAATATTTAATAAATTTATCATATAATGGAAATCATTTTTATGGATACCAAATTCAAAAAAATAAATTAACGGTAGAGGGTGAACTAGAAAGATGTTTATCAAAAATATTAAATTCCAATATAAATACTATTGCTTCATCTAGAACAGATAGATATGTTCATGCATTAGATCAATATTGTACCTTTGATTATGAAAAAATTATTAATACTAAAAAATTAATGAAAAGTTTAAATAGTATAATAGATGATAATATTTATGTTAAAAAGATTATAAAAGTAGACGATAAGTTTAATGTTAGATATGATGTTAAAATGAAAACATATGTTTATAAAATCAACATGGGAGATTATAATCCAATTGATAAAGATTATGTTTATCAATATTGTAAAAAAATAGATAAAACCTTTTTAGATGCTTTTATTGAAAAAATAAGTGGAGAACATAATTTTAAAAGTTTCACTTCTGATAATGATAATAACAACTATATCAGAGATGTTAAAATTAGTTATAAGATAAGTAAGAAAATATTATATCTAAAATTTGAGTCAAACGGTTTTTTAAGATATATGATAAGAAATATAGTTGGGTTACTTATTGATATAAATAACGAAAAAAAGGAATTAAAAAATATAGATGATATATTTAGAAATCAAAATAGAACTTCACTCGGAATGTGTGCTTTAGGAAATGGATTATATTTAGAAAAGATAGAATTTAATCATGATTGAAAATATATAAGGAATAAATTATAATTATAATAGGTGATAATATGAAAAGATTATTGAAGGCTTTTATTATAATTATAGTTTTTTTAATATTTATAAATGTTAAAGCAAATACAACATTTACAAATACTCCAAAATTTGTAAATGATTACATAAATAAATTTCCAAATTATCAAAGATATATAATAACCGAGAATACAGATTATGGATTTATTTCTGGAAATATTCAAAGTGGTATCAGTGGGTTTAAAAATGGCGGACTTTTAAACATAGAAGAATATAATATTTCAAAAAGTAGGGGTAATAACACATATTTATTTAATGGACTAGAGTTTTTTACAATGACATTTAGTAACGGAAAAATTCAAGTAATTGATCCAAATTCAAACAATGGAATTGGTCAAAAAAGAGAAAATGAAGCAAGTGGAATAAGAGTAACTAATTATGTACAGAATGGAGTTAAATTAGAGGGAAGAGGAACTCTTGTTGACCCATGGAAGTTTATTGATAGATATAGTTTACAATTTTATTATGATGACACTAAAATTACAATTAAACCAAGTATCGTTATGGTTCCTGAAAGTGGAAGCGTTACAGTTGATATAATACCAACTGATACATATAGATATGCTAGTGATAACTGTGGTGGAGTATTTAACAATAATAAGTTAACAATTAACAATATTAGTGGTGATATGATATGTACAGTTGAAGCTGATCTTAGAGCATTTGATGTAACTTTTTATAGCAATGAAGGAATAGTGGCAAATGCAAATGGATGGAATTTAGATATAGATTTAAAATCCGCAAATAAAAAAATTGTTTATAATTCAAAAATTGGCACGTTACCAATTGCTGAAAGAAATGGATATAACTTTGCTGGATGGTATACTGCTTCTGAAGGTGGTACACCAGTTGATTCTAATACTATTGTTAAAGGCGAACTAAATGCTTATGCTCATTGGGAGGGTATTGATTATACATTAACATATGATAATGATGGTGGTAGCGGATGTACAAGTAAAACTGCAAAATATGACTCAACATGGGGAGAACTTTGTACACCAAATAAAACAGGATATGTTTTTGATTATTGGTATGACTTCAGTGGAAATAGAATAACATCAAATACAAAAGTAACAGGAGATTTAACAGTAAAAGCTCATTGGACTGCAAAGACTCCAACAGTAACATTTAATGCAAATGGTGGAAGTGTAAGTCCAACATCTAAAACTGTAACATATAATCAAAAATATGGAACGCTTCCAACTCCAACAAAGAGTGGTAGTACTTTTGCAGGATGGTATAAAGAATCATCACTTACAAACTTAATTGATATTGAAACAATTGTACAAACAGAAACAAACCATACATTATATGCAAGATGGTTAACAAATATAAGTGCAGTAACAACCTCATTATGTTTAAATCCAACATATGATGGATCTAGTCAAAGAATAGTTTCAACTGCTGGAACCGGATACAAATGGACTGATGGTGAAACTAAGATAGACGCAGGAAGTCAAAATGTTACTGCGACATTACAATCTGGGTATATATGGTCAGATGGAACGACAGGAACTAAAACCATTAGTTGTAGTATTCAGCCAAAGCGTGTAGAGGTCACATGGGGAAGTATAACATCATTTGAATATACCGGAAGTGCTCAAGCACCAACTGCAAGTATAACAACTGGAATAAGCGCTGAAACAATGACAACTACTAGAACAACTGAAACAAATGTAGGAAGTTATACATCAACAGCAAGTTGTTCATCAATAAGTGGAGGAAGGGCCAAATGTGGAAACTATACATTAACAAATATTACTCAAACTTTTACGATAAATAATGTGAAAATAACTTTTAATAAAGGTAATTGTAATGCGATTAATGGTACTACAACATTATATACAAAAAAGGGTGCAACAAAATTTTACACTGGAATTAGAAATACAATTGTTGCTACGATACCATCTGTAACACCGGCTAATGGTTATACATTTAATGGTTGGTATACTAACAATAATAGTGGAAGCAAAGTTTTGAATGCAAATGGAAGTTTAACTGGTACTGCAGTAAGTGGTTATACAACATCAACGGCGTTCAATATGATAGAAGATAAAACATTATATGCAAATTGTTCTATAAATAAATTGACAATTATATATAACGGAAATGGTGGAACTTGGGATTCTAATCATACAACTCTTTCTGCAAATACAAACGGAGATGTATTGAAAAATGGAGTGCTTTATACTCAAACGGCTAACAATGGAGATTATATTGACTCAGAAAGTGGATTAGCCAATTATAATAATAAGGATTTTATTAGCTTTTACAAAACTGGATACACTGCTGTCAAAAACAAACAATGGTGTGTAAATCCATCTGACCAAGATACTTGTTTTGATCATGGCGATAAAAATTTAACAGCTAATCAACTGGCTAGTGCTGGCAATTGTGATTTATCGAAACAAGATTGCACAATTACTTTAAAAGTAAATTGGACTCCATTAAGTTATAAACTAGTAAAATATGCTGGAAATTATATGTCACATGGAAGTTTAACTGCACAACGTGGTGCTACAGTGACACGAAACGCATATGATAGTTATACAATCAAAACTGGTACAAATAGTTATGCTGGCGCATCTTTACCTACAATTCTAACTGTTGGCAGAACATACTTGATTGAATATACATTGACTAGGACTGCAGGTAAAATGGAGACTCTTGGTGGACATATGTCAAATGCGACATTAAATTCATTTATAATGAATGGTACTGATTATACCAAAACGTATAAATCCAATGACTATAAAATAACTGCTACTGGAAATAGCTACACGGTCCATATGGAATTAATATATGAAAAATCTGGCGATTTGATATATATTCAACCAAATAGAGGTAAAAGCACAGATGTAACAGTAAATATAACAAACTTAAAAGTATATGAAGTTGTTAATGCTGGATCAAATAAAGATTATGGCACTAAATATTCTGCTAGTGAGTTGGCTGCTGTGGTTTCAGGTGATTATGCAGCAGTAGATTGGTATAATAATGAATCGTTCAGTACAAAACTTTCTACATCAACCACATTTATAAGTTCTAGTGCAACATTTGATAATGTATCAACCGCAGACACAAAAGCATACATATATGCCAAAGTGGTAAAATTATCAAATTTACCAACATATTGTACTTTAACAGCGGATAAGAATGGAGTAAAATGGGGAACCAAAAAAGGGACATCATTTATTATTAATAAATCAGCAGGTACTCCATCTAAATATACAAATAATACATCTGTAACGTTATCAGCTGGGACATTCTATGGACACACAGCTGATGGTAATGGTAATACATTTACTTGTTCATTAACAATAGCAGATCATGTTGTAACTAGTAAATATTGTACTGCAACACCTGCTGACATTATAGGAGAATACTATTTAAATAATAGTGTATACGAATGCGACAATAGTACGTATACATTTTATGCATCTTCATATGAAACCGAACGAAGTTGTTTAAGCCAAAAATCTGGAAGTTCTTGTACAGGAGAGGGGCTTTATCGAGCAGGTTCTTGTACAGAATATTTTGTCCTATCTTGTCCAACATATAATGGTAGTTGGGAACAAGAGCGCACTTCTCAAACGTGCTATGCTTATCTTTCTGCAAGCGCTACAAGTTGTCCATCTGGATATAGTAACTTACGTAATCGTTATGGCTGCTCAAACGGCTCATCAGCAATCAGTGATACTAACTACTGTATGCAATAACTTAAAAAGAGAAATGTTTTTCTCTTTTTATATTGTGTGAAAAAATTAAATGTGATAAAATGAAATATAGAATAGAAAGGTAGTGTTTTTAGTATGCTAGGAAAAATTCTTACGATTAGTAAAACTAGTGCAATTGTAGCAATAAATAAAGAAACAACAGCTATAAAAGATTTGATCAATTTGCATGTTGTGTTTGAGGATGCTGATAAAAAAATATTAGGAGAAATAGACTCAATTGAAAAGGATACAATCAAGATAAGTTTCTTGGGTGAACTTACTGATAATGATTTTATTGGTGGTCTTATTAAAAAACCAAGTTTAGAAGCAAATGTAAGAATAATTAATAGTGAAGAACTAAAAATACTTACTGGTCCTGAAACAAAATGTTTAAGATTGGGAGTTAGTCCTTTATATAATGATGTGCCACTAAATGTTAGTTTAGATGAATTATTTTCAAATCATACTGCTATATTTGGTAACACTGGTAGCGGTAAAACTTATGGAATTTGTAGAATAATACAAAATGTTTTTGCTCAGTCAAATATCATTCCTTATAAAGCAAACATGTTTATATTTGATTCTTATGGTGAATATATGAATGCATTTAAAGATCTTAGTCAAATAAATCCATATTATTCATTTAAAGTAATAACTACTAATATGCATAAAGATTATGAAAAATTAAATATACCTGTTTGTTTATTAGAACTTGATGATGTGTTAAATTTATTAGACGCAACAAGTTTCTCTCAAATAGCAATGGTAGAAACAGCCCTTGCATATGTTAAGATGTTTGCTCGTGATGATGAAGAAGCACATGATTACAAAAATCATATACTTGCAAAAGCTATTACAAATATAATGTATACCAATCAAACATCATCTAAGATAAGAGATCAAATATTTGAAATATTAAGTGAAACTAATACACCAGAATTATCTTTAGAAACTGAAGTACCTGGTATTGGATTTACTCGTATGTTTAGAAATTGCTTTGATATAGATAGCGAAGGAAGATTCGCTGAAAGAAAGATAATATCTGACTATATTAAAGAATATATAGATGAAAATAGAAAGTGGAATTTTAATGCTCAAAATGTTTATTATTCATTACATGATTTAGAAGTTGCATTAAACTTTACACTTTATAGTGAGAGATATTTATTGAATGATAGTATGTATGATGCTGCGATGAGTTTGAAAGTTAAATTACATGATTTAGCGACTCGTGGTAATGGTAATTTCTTTTCTGCAGATGGATATATAACAATAGATGAATATATTAAAAAAATTGAAACAAATGCCCAAGGTAGAAAATGTCAAATTGTTAATTTTAATTTAGAAGATGTTGATGATAGATTTGCAAGAAGTATAGTTAAATTCTTTGGACGTATGTTTATGAAATATACAAGATCACTTCAAAATCGTGCTACATTCCCAATACATATGATATTAGAAGAAGCACATAGATACGTTATGGAAGGTGATGATAAGGCATTACTTGGATATAATATATTTGAACGTATTGCTAAGGAAGGAAGAAAATATGGTTTACTTCTTGACCTAATTACTCAAAGACCAACAGATTTAAATGAAAATGTAATTAGTCAATGTGCAAACTTCTTAATATTTAAAATAAATCACCCAGCTGATTTAGAATATATTGCTAAATCGGTTCCAAATATGAGTGAAGATGTAGTAGAAAAACAAAAAACATTACAATCAGGTACTTGTGTATCATTTGGTAGAATATTTAAAATACCGATGATTGTTAAAATGGAAAAGGCTAGTCCTCCTCCAACAAGTTCAAACTGTGAAATATATAATAATTGGATGGTAAAATTAAATCAACAACAATAATACAAGAAAAAGGAGAAATCAAGTATGTATAACTTCGGAGAAAACTTTAAAATAGATATATCTAAAAGTAAAACTGATTCCGCGTATACATTCGAAGGCGACAAATTTAGAATAAGTGTGCTTTCTGACGTGCTTATTAGATTTGAATATAGTGAAAAGGGACAATTTAATGATTATCCTACCTTTTTTGCGCAAAACAGATCATTTGCTACTCCTAAAATTGTGTTTAAAGAAGATGCAAACGTTATTATTTTAAGAAATGAAATATTTGAAATTCAATATACAAAAGGTAAGCCATTTACTGGTAGTAAATTTGCACCAGATCAGTATTTAAAAGTTAGTTTACTAGGTACCGATAAAATGTGGTATTTTAATCATCCTGAAGTAAGAAATTTCAAAGGGACATCATATAGTTTTGATTATGATAAAAAAGATCCTGAATTATCAAAAGGATTATTTTCATTAGATGGATTTGTTTCATTTGATGATTCCAGAACTCCGATATTAAGTCAAAATGGAAATATAGTTGCTCCAAATTATAATAATATAGATACATATTTATTTATTTATGGTACTAATTTTGGAATAGCATTAAGAGATTATTTTAGATTGACAACATTTCCACCTCTTATTCCAAGATATGCACTTGGAGTTTGGTGGAATAAAAATGAAGCTTATAATAGAAGTGAAATAGAGGGTATAATTGGACAATTCAGAAGAAGCGAAATCCCAATTTCAGTTTTATTATTAGGTGAGTATGAAAGAACAAGAAATAAACTATCACCTTTAAGTTTTTCATTAAATAAAATTGGAATTCCTTCTACAGAAGAATTAAGTGGATTATTGCATAAAAATAATATTTATTTGGGTTGCAATATTAAAACAGAAGGTTCAATAAGTACTGAAGAAGAACATTTTGCTGAATTTAGTAAGATGTATGGTAGTGATAAACCAGTACCACTTAATGTATTTGATAGTAAATTAATAGATGCATTCTTAAAAACAATAATTAATCCATTTTTAAATTCTGGAATAGACTTTTTATGGGTGGATGATAATAATAAACAAAATGCATTAAGAAGTTATATTATGAATTATTTCTTGTACAATGATATGTCTACATTTGTTGATAAAAGAAATATGCTTATGAGTCGTAATTTTGGATATACTCCTCATAAATATGGAATATTATATTCTGGAAAAACAAAAGTTAATTGGAGAACTTTAAGAAGTCTTCCTTTCTATAATGCAACAGCATCAAATATAGGCGTTTCATGGTGGAGCCATGATATAGGTGGATTTGAAGGTGGAACTGAAGATGGGGAACTATATATGAGATGGGTTCAACTAGGAGCATATAGTCCAATATTAAGACTTTCTAGTTCATTTGGTAAATATTATAAAAGAGAACCATGGAAGTGGGATGCTGAAACATTTAAAGTTGTTCATGATTATTTAAGATTAAGACATAGATTAATACCATACTTATATAGTGAAGCTTATAAATATTCGCATGTTGGATCACCAATAATTCAACCACTTTATTATAAATATCCAGAAATATATGATGAAAAATTATATAAAAATGAATATTATTTTGGTAGTGAATTATTTGTATCTCCAATTACTGATCCAAAAGATTCAATTATGAATAGGGTGGTTCATCAAATATTCTTACCTAATGGTATATGGTATGACTTTAAAACTGGTAAGAAATTTCCTGGTGGACGTAGATATGTAACATTCTATAAAGATGAAGATTATCCAGTATATGCAAGAACTGGAGCAATAATCCCTATGGCTGTTTTGGATAATGAAAATTTGAATGATACAACAAATCCTAAAAAATTAGAAATACAAATATTTCCAGGAAGAAGTAACACATATAAATTATATGAAGATGATGGAATTACTGATAAATATAAAGATGGTCATGGACAAATAACTGAAATAAATTATTACTATAAAGAAAATGATTTCTCTGTTTCAATCGAACCAATGGAAGATGGGGATTTAAGTGTTATTCCTGAAAAGAGAAGTTATATAATTAGGTTTAGAAATACTAAATATACAGATGGTGTTCAAGTATTCGCAGATGAAATAAATGTTCCATTTGAAAGTTATGTAGATGATACTGATTTCGTTGTTAAGTTTAATGATATAAAAACTACAAGTAAAATATATGTACATTGCAAAGGAAAAGATATTGAAATAGACGCTGTTCGTGTGATAAATGAAGATATTGAAGGTATCATTAGTGATTTGAAAATAACTACTGATTTAAAAATAGAACTTGATAAAATATTATTTAGTAATGAAGCAATTAAAAACAAACGTATTCAAATAAGACGTTTAAGCAGAAAAGGACTAGATAGTATATTTATTAAAATGTTCTTAAAGCTACTTGAATATATTGCTGAACTATAGTATAATTTAGTGGTATTTCACTGATGAATAGTAGTAGTAAATTATGATTTTATTAAAGAGATTTAGTGGTTGGTGTAAACTAAAATAAATAGTAATTGAACTTGACTTTTCTAGAAATAACGCAGATCTGCGATAAAGATATAAAGATGCATAAAACTTTATGAATTAAGGTGGTACCGTGGGTATAACTCATCCTTAAGTAATAAAGTTTTTATTTTTAGGTGATTATATGAGTGTTCCATTAAAAATGTTATATGATTTTGTATTAATTTTTATACTATTATTAATAATTTACTTAGTTTTTATAAATAAAAATAGAAAAGAATATTCAAAATTAAAAGATAATAGTATTATTAAGAATTTTATTGCAAAATATAATTTGGATATGAGAAAAACTAAATATAAAAATGTTTTAATAACATTAAGTGTGATTAATTCATTTATACTTGCATTTACAACAGTATTAGTACTGAATTTAAATCTATCTTATTGGAAGTATCCAATTGCATTCGTAGTTATTGTTTCACTTATATATTCATTATATGAAATAACTGGTCGATATTTTAGAAAGAAAGAAGATGAAAGAAATGTATAATTTTAAAGAAATAGAAAAAAAGTGGCAAGAAAAGTGGGTAAATGAAAAAAGTTTTAAAGCTATTGATTTTCATCCAACAAAACCAAAATATTATGTTTTATATGAATTTTATAATATTAGTGGTAATTTGCATATGGGACATTTAAAAGGTACTATACCTGCTGATGCACTATCTAGAATGAAAAGATTACAAGGATATAATGTACTTTTCCCAATTGGTGGAGATGCTTTTGGATTACCTGCAGAAAATGCCGCAATTAAAACTGGAATTAATCCAGAAGATTTTGTAAAACAAGGTATGGAAAGAGTACTTACACAATCTAAAATGTTAGGTCTTTCTTTTGATTATGATAGAACTATTTGTACAAGTGATCCATCTTATTATAAATGGACTCAATGGATATTTAAAAGATTCTTAGAAGAAGGAAAGGCTTATAAACAAAAAGGATTTGTTAATTTTTGTCCAAATTGTAAAACAGTTCTTTCTAATGAAGATTCTCAAGGTGGAGAATGTGATAGATGTCATGGTAAAGTAGTTCAAGAAGAAAGATGGGTATGGTTCTTAAAAATGAAGGAATACTCAGAAAAACTTCTTGAAAATATCGATAGAATAGAGATGAATGAAAACTTAAAAGAACTTCAAAGAAATTGGATTGGTAGAAGTGAAGGAATGGAAGTATCTTTTGATATAGTTGATAGTAAAGGTAAAAAACTAGATTCATCATCAATATTTACTACTTGTATTGAAACAATATATGGAATTACCTTCTTTGTTATGGCACCAGAGCATCGTATGATTGAAGAATTAAAAGATTATATTACAAATTATGATGAAGTAAAAGAATATCAAAAACAAACTGCATATAGAAGTGAACTTGATAGAATAGCAGATCAAAAAGAAAAAACTGGTTGTGAATTAAAAGGAATATATGCAATTAATCCAATAAATGGAAATAAAGTTTCTATTTATTTATCTGATTTTGTACTTGTAAATTATGGAACTGGAATTGTTATGGCTGTTCCAACTCATGATCAAAGAGACTATGAATTTGCACAAAAATTTAATATACCAATGATTCAAGTAATCGAAGGTGATGTAAGCAAATGTGCATATGAAAAATTTGATTATTTAAAAGATAATCCTAAAATGATGAATTCAGATGAGTTTGATGGAATGAATGTTTTAGATGCTAAAAAAGCAATAGCTGATAAATGTATAAAATTAGGATTTGGTAAAAAGAAAATAAATTATAAAATGCAAGATTGGTCATTCAATAGACAAAGATATTGGGGTGAACCATTCCCAGTAGTATTCTGTGATAAATGTGGTACGGTTGCTCTTGATGAAAAAGATTTACCTTTAACTTTACCTAAAACGGATGATTATCTTCCAAATGAAACTGGATCTTCTCCACTTTCAAAGATTGATTCATGGGTTAATTGTAAATGTCCAAAGTGTGGGGGAAAAGCTAAAAGAGAAACAGATACGATGCCTAACTGGGCAGGATCATCTTGGTATTGGTTAAGGTATACAGATCCACATAATGATAATGCACTAGCAGACTTCGAAAAACTAAAATATTGGGGAAGCGTTGACGTGTACACAGGGGGAACAGAGCACATTACAAGACATGTACTTTATGCATTTTTCTGGCAAAATTTCCTATATGAAATAGGTGCTGTACCTACAAGAGATCCATTTAAAAGAAAAATGGGTAGTGGACTTATTTTAGATGATACAGGTAGAAAAATGAGTAAAAGTTCAGCAAATGGTGTTTCGCCTCTTGAAGTTATTGAAAAGTATGGAACAGATGCAGCAAGACTTCATGTTCATTTCTTAGGAGGTTATGAAGATAATACTCCTTGGACATATGATGGTATAAATGGAATTACAAGTTTCTTAAATAAAGTATGGGATTTACAAAATATAATCAAAGGAGAAGAAGTATCTAAAGAGCATGAAAATGAATTACATAAATTAATTAAGAAAGTAACAGATGATTTAGAAGACTTAAAACTTAATACTTCAATTGCGGCTCTTATGACATTTATTAATACTGTTAGAAAAGATAAATTCATAACAAAAGAAGAATTAAGAACATTCTTAATCCTATTAAATCCACTTGCTCCTCATATAACAAGTGAATTATATGAAATAGTATTTAATGGTAATATTATTGATGATAAATGGCCAGAGTTTGATGAAACAAAAGCACAAGATAATGAAATAACTATTGCAGTACAAGTAAATGGCAAATTAAGAGGAACAATTTTAGTACCTAAAGATTTAGATAAAGAAGAATTATTAAAATTAGCAAAAAAAGAAGAAAATGTTTCTAAACATCTAGAAGGAAAAGAAATAATAAAAGAAATAGTTATTCCAAATAAAATAGTTAACATAGTTATAAAGTAAGTTAGAAATAGCTTGCTTTTTATTTGTATTATTTACAAACAATATATTTTGTGATAATATTTTTATAGGAACAACTGACTTTTGAATGTCAGGTGTTACTTGTGGTAAACCTAACTAATTCTAGTTAGGTATTTTTTTATATTAAAACTACAAAGAGTAGAATAATAAGTAAGAGAATAAGAAAATTAATGATAAAATCAAAAAATCCTTTTTAGTCACTTGCATCACCTCCTTTAAAAAGATGTGATAACACCTAACAATAAGTTATTCATTAATCATTTTAAATATTATAAAAAATATGTCAAATAAGTAAAATTGAATTTTAAATATGTTTTTTAATTTGATTGATTAATTTTTCCTTAAAAGAAATTTCATTTTTAGTTTAGAAATATATGATATTTTTTAATAATTAATTATTTTTAAAATATTGTAAAGTGTTTAAAAAAGGTTGATTTTATTTGGTTTTTATAGTATTATTAATTAGACGTTTGTTCCGGGTTTAGAAAAACCTCGATTCTTTACTCAGAGTTAACGGATTATTAAAAAAGGAGGAATATTATTATGGCATTAACTAAAGAAGTCAAAAGTAATATTGTCAGTGAATTTAAAAGAAGTAAAAATGATACTGGAAGTGTAGAAGTTCAAGTAGCATTATTAACTGAAAGAATTAATAAATTAACTGACCATATGAAAGATCATACTCATGATTTTCATACTAATCGTGGACTTTTAAAATTAGTTGGTAAAAGAAAAAGTTTATTAGATTATTTAAAGCGTGAAGATGTTCAAAGATATCGTGATTTAATTAAAAAATTAAATTTAAGAAAGTAGGCACTTGTTTTAAGTGTCTTTTAATTTAGAGGAGGAAGTATATGAAAAGAGTATTTGAATATGATTTTCAAGGTAGGAAGATAGTAGTTGAGCATGGAGAACTTGCTAAGCAGGCAGCAGGCGCAGTACTTGTTAGATATGATGATACAGTTATTTTATCAACATGTGTTATGAGTAATAATGTATCTACAGCAGACTTTTTCCCATTAACAATTCTATATCAGGAAAAATTATATTCTGTAGGTAAAATACCTGGTGGATTTATTAAAAGAGAAGGTCGTCCTACAGATGCTGCTACATTAACTGCAAGAGTTATTGATAGACCAATAAGACCTATGTTTAATGAGAATTTTAGAAATGAAGTTCAAGTTGTTAATACAGTTTTAAGTGTTGATCCTGATAGAACTCCAGAAATGACAGCTTTATTTGGAACTTCATTATGTTTAGGAATTTCTAATATTCCATTTGAAGGACCAGTTGCTGGCGTTATAGTTGGTAAGATTGATGGAGAACTTAAAATTAATCCAACTTGTGAAGAAATGGAAAGAAGTACTATTAATTTAACTGTTGCTGGTACTATGGATGCTATTAACATGGTTGAAAGTGGATCTAAAGAAGTATCTGAAGATGAGATGCTAGAAGCACTTATGTTTGGACATGAAGCAGTTAAAGAATTATGTGCTATTCAAAGTGATATCATTAGCGAAATAGGAGAAGAGAAGATAGAGGTAACTCTTGCAACTATTCCAGATGAATTAAGAGAAGAAGTAAACAATGATATTAAAGAAGAAATGTGCGCTGCAATTCAAATTAAGGATAAACTAGAAAAGTATGCAAGAATAGATGAAGTAAAAGAGGAAGCTATCACTAAATATACTGAAAGACATGAAGGAGAAGAAAATCTAGAAGAAAACTTAAAATTAGTTAAAAAAGTTGCAGATGAAATAGAAGGATCTGAAGTTCGTAGATTAATTACTAATGAACATATTAGACCAGATGGTCGTGGAATGGATGAAATTCGTGAACTTTCTGCTAGTGTAGATTTACTTCCAAGAACACATGGTAGTGCATTATTTACAAGAGGTCAAACTCAAGCATTAGCAATTACTACGTTAGGTGCTCAAAATGAAGAACAAATTTTAGATGGACTAAGTTTAGAAGAATCAAAGAAATTTATATTCCATTATAATTTCCCAGCATTTAGTGTTGGAGAAACAGGAAGATATGGAAGTCCTGGTAGACGTGAAATTGGACATGGTGCTTTAGCAGAACGTGCATTATTACAAGTAATGCCAAGCCAGGAGGTATTCCCATATACAGTACGTGTAGTATCAGAAGTTTTAGAAAGCAATGGTTCATCTAGTCAAGCAAGTATATGTGCTGGATGTATGTCTTTAATGGCTGCTGGTGTTCCAATTAAAGCTCCAGTAGCAGGTATAGCAATGGGACTTATTACTGAAGATGGAACTTGTGATTCTAAATATACTATTTTAACTGATATTCAAGGATTAGAAGATCATATGGGAGATATGGACTTTAAAGTTGCTGGTACACGTGAAGGTATTACAGCACTACAAATGGATATTAAAATTAAAGGCGTTACAAGAGATGTATTAAAAGAAGCTTTAGAAAAAGCTCATAAAGCAAGAATGCAAATATTAGATGTAATGCATGATACAATTCCAGAAGTAAGAAGTGAATTATCACCATATGCACCAAAGATTAGAACAATGAAAATTGCACCAGATAAAATTAAAGATGTTATTGGTAAAGGTGGAGAAACTATTACTAAAATTATACTAGAAGCAAGTAATGTAACATCTGTAAATCATAAAGATGCAGTTAAGATTGATATCGATGATGATGGAAATGTAGTATGTTATCATATGAATAAAGAAGTATTAGATAAAGCAATTTCAATGATTGAAAACATTGTTAAGGAAGTTGAAATCGGAGCTATTTATACAGTTAAAGTTGTTAAATTAGAAGACTTCGGAGCATTTGTTGAATTATGGCCAGGGTGTGAAGGATTAGTACATGTAAGTCAACTTGATAATAAACGTGTAGAACATCCAAGTGATATCTTAAAAGTTGGCGATGAAATTGTTGTAAAAGCTACAGGATACGATAGAAAAGGTAAATTAAATCTATCTCGTAAAGAATTACTTCCAAAGAAAGAAAATAAAAAAGAAGAGAATAAAGATATTGAAGAATAAAAGATAAGTGAAACTTATCTTTTTTACTTGTCTTTAAAATGTAAAATATGTTGAACTTTCTAGGTAAAAGTGATAGAATTAAATTATAAAATATAGAGGAGAATATATATGAAGAAAAAATTATTAAGTTTATTTATTATTTTAGGTGCATTTTTTGTAGTGCTATTTTCAGTAAAAGCATTAACAGCTAAAGCACCAGAAAGTATTCCTGCAACTGGTACAGAAGTTTATGGAGTTGTAGATAAAGATACATTTAATTTTAGTAAAATTAAATTTACAACATCAACTGGTGACACTATTAATGGAAAAAGTGATTTAAAGAAAATTATATTAGGAACAAATTATACTGATTCAAGTGTATTCAATGGAGAAGCACCCTTAATAGATTGGTTTACAGCATATTGCTTAGATCCAACAGTATCCTATCCTGATAGTGGTTATGCATTTCAGAGCAAATTAACCAATAATAATAAGACATTATTTGAATTTGTAGTACTAACTGCATTAAAAAATCAAGCTAATACTAATAAAAATATGTATGATTTAATCGCAACATTAAGAGGTCTTATTTATTCAGAAATGGAAGTAACAGTTCCTGAAGAATATATGGATGGAACAAGTATTAATTATGATAAATTAATTCGAGAATTGATAAGTCCTAATTTCGGGCATGTGGATGAAAGCTATGTTGGTCCTAAGCAAATTAAAATTACTATTAGTAAGATAGTATATGTATCAGCCACATCAACACCAACAATTACAGAAATAACTGGTGCTCAATTGAATGAGGCTCTTGGTAATACTGGAGATGCCTTTGAAATGACATTATCAAAAGATCATGTAGAATTTAATGAATATTTAACAACTACAATGAGCAGTTCAAAAGTAAATTATAATTGGGCACTATGGATTATCGAACATAGTTATCCAAACTTAACAATGGATAGAATGTTTAGTGATATGAGTGTTTCAAAAGATACTCTTATCCAAGAATTAACAACTCTTGAAGGATTAACTAGTGTATCAGAAACTGAAGCAGATGCTTTAGTAGAAAACTATGTTTATGCAACAATTCAATATGCAGTATGGAAGTCAACTGGAAGTAAAGTTGATGGAGCAACTCTTGGAAATGAATTACAAGGAAGTAGTGAATTAAATAAGATTTATAAATATCTTATTAAAGAAAGAGATTATTCAAAATATGGTTCTGAAACTTTTAAATCAGAAATTAAGTTAGTGAAACCATCAAATGCAAGTGAAATAGCAGAAGAAACTTCATCATCAATTAAATATGGACCTTATTCATATAGTAGTTCAATGTTAACAGTTGGAAAGATTAATGTTTCTACAACTGCTAAAAGTGGTGTGAAAATCATTAATGAATCTGGTGTTGAAACTACTAATGTAAAAGTTGGTGAGAAATTCTACGTTCTAGTTGATAAAAATCATAATGAAACGGAAATAACAATTAATGCTGTAACAGTAGATGGATATACTTTTGAACCTTCTTCAAATAGAGGAAGAGTGTATTACGCACATGATCCATTAACTCAAACAGTTGGAACTGGTGGAATTATTAAAGAAGCTAGTGCTAGTTATTCATTTAACATTTTAGTAAATGCTAAAACAGGAATAGTTAATTTGGCTTTAGTATTTGTATTGAGTTTGTTAATATTCTCATTAGGATATTTATATATATCATATAGAAATAAACCAGTAGAGTTATAAAAAAAGAAATTTCAAAAATTTCTTTTTTTTTGAAGTGTTTTTTATATCATTTATTTAATTATATTATTAAGGAGGTGATAAACGCTATTATGGATTGTTTAAAGAAAAATCTGTTTAGTATAATTATTGGTATTCTTTTATTAATAATTATTCTTTTGTTATCGTTTTTAATTGCTTATGAATTAAAATATAAAGATAAAAAAGAGGAATTAAATATTCAAGATACAATAATATCAGAAGATATAGTTTCCGAAGTGCCCGAAGAATACATATTTGTAGATGTAAAAGGAAGCGTTAAGAAACCAAATGTATATAAATTACAAAAAGGATCAAGAACAATAGATGCAATTAACGCTTCTGGCGGACTTGCCAAAAATGCAAATACGAGATTTATTAATTTATCTAAATTATTAAATGATGGTGATGCAATAGTAATATATTCTAATGATGAAATTAAAAAAGCTCAGAAGCAAAACACTATTTATGTTGAAACTCCGTGTGTTTGTGAAGAAATTAAAAATGATGCATGCTATCAAGATAATAATACAAATAATGGAAAAGTAAATATTAATATTGCATCAAAAGAAGAACTAATGACATTAAGTGGAATAGGTGAGTCTAAAGCAAATGCCATAATTGAATACAGAACTAATAATGGAAACTTTAATACTATTGAAGATATTATGAAGGTTAGCGGAATAAGTGAAACGATTTTCAATAAAATTAAGGAAAATATTACTACATAGTCAGCTTTATTATATTCTATTATTTTGCTCTATTATTATAGTAATTATTAGTCTTGTCTTTTATAAAGAAAATAATTATTTAATTAATGATAATAGTTTTATTCTAACTATTAGAGACTATAAAATTAATGGTGATAAATTGTCTATTGAATTTAAAGAAAATTTAGTAGGAACATATTATTTTAAATCTCAAAAAGAAAAAAATAATTTTAATCTAAATTTAAATGATAAAATTAAAGTTAATGGTAAATTATCTCTACCTACTAATAATACTATTCCCAATACATTTAATTATGAGAAATATTTATATTATAAAAAAATAAATAATATATTAAATATTGAATCTTATAGTGTAGTTCATAAGAATAAAAACATTCTTTATAAAATTAAAAATGGTGTTATAAATAGAATAAATAATATTAAAAATAATGAGTATTTATATGCTTTTATATTAGGTAAATCTAATTATATAGATGATAATGCTTATAATAATTATAAAATAAATGGAATTACTCATTTATTTGCATTATCTGGTCTTCATGTGTCATTATTTTCTGGAATTTTATTATTCATATTCAAAAAAATTAAAATTAGTGAAGAAGTTTCATTTATATTAGTTAGTATATTTTTAATCTTCTTCACTTTTATAGCATCATTTACACCATCTATTTTAAGAGCGACAATATTCTTTATCTTGAGTTGTATTAATAAAGTATATTATTTGTATATAAAGCCAAAACACTTACTATATTTAACTTTTTTTATATTAATAATTATTAATCCTTTTTATATTTTTAATACTAGTTTTATATTATCTTTTACAATAACTTTCTTTATTTTATTATTTAATGAACAATTCACTATAAAGAGTAAGCTAAAATCTATTTTAGTTATAAGCATTATTTCTTTTTTATCAAGTGTTCCGATTATTATAAATATGTCTTATGAAATAAATATAATCGGATTTATTAATAATATTTTTTTTATTCCTTTTGTTTCTTATATAGTATTTCCTTTATCAATAATAACAATGCTAATGGGTAAATTATCTTATGTTTTATCTTTATGCACTTCTTTTATGGAAATTATTTCTTCTATGAGTAGTAATGTATTAAATATAAAACTAATTTTTAGTAAAATGAATACTAATGAGATAATCATATATTATATTTTGTTTATTTTACTAATTAAAACAAAAAGAAAAAAGATATTATTTCTTTTTATGATATATATAATATTTCTATATATTAAGCCATCATTTAATAGTGAATTTAAAGTATATTTTTTAGATGTTTCTCAAGGCGATAGCACATTTGTTCTAACAAGTAGAAATGAGTCAATATTGATTGATACTGGTGGTAAAAAAAATAGCAATTATAGTTGGAAAAAAAGAAATAAACAATTTAATTTAATGAAAGACTCAATGATTCCTTTTTTTAAAAGTATTGGTGTAAAAAAAATAAATTATTTAATTATTACACACGGCGACTTTGATCATATGGGAGAAGCTATTAATTTAGTAAATAACTTCAAAGTAGAGAAAGTTATCTTTAACTGTGGACCTTATAATGATTTAGAAAAAGAACTAATAAAAGTGTTAAATAAAAAGAAAATAAATTATTATTCATGTATTAAAGAATTAAATATAGATAAGAATAAATTATATTTTTTACAAACTAAAGAATATGATAATGAAAATGATAATAGCAATGTTATTTATACAGAACTTAATGGTTATAAATTTATGTTTATGGGAGATGCGTCTATTACTACAGAAAAAGGAATAATGAATAAATATAATTTACCAGATATTGATATTATAAAAGTAGGACATCATGGAAGTAGGACAAGTAGTAGCAAAGAGTTCATTAATGAAATAAACCCTAAATATTCCATTATTAGTGTTGGCAAAAATAATAGGTATGGCCATCCAAATAAAGAGGTATTAGACAATTTAAAAGATTCCAAAATATACAGAACAGATAAAGATGGAAGTATTATGTTTAAGATTAAAAATAATAAATTAAAAATTGAGACTTGTAGTCCGTAGAAAGGAAGATGATAAAATGAATGAGTTAAAAAAATATACCGAAAAAGTTTTTGAAGATATAAAACATATTGATGAAGTAGGTTGTGAGTACTGGTTAGCAAGAAAAGGAAATTTTAATTTAAATAAAACGGCAGTTAATAGTGGAGTAAAAGACTTAGCTAGATTTCATAATGCTGGATATAAAGGCTTATATAATGGTGAAACAGCAGATGACATTTTTAAAAGAAAAAAACTAAGATATAGAGAAGATATATTAGATAATATGGGAAGCGAAGAACTTGCAGATAATATATTTAGAATTGCTCAAACAGATGCTAAATTAAAAAGAGATAATGTAGATAATGAATATACTGCAAATTCTGTTCATTATGAAGTAGGTAAAGAAGTAAGAAATAGTATTAAAAGATTAGGAGGAACAATGCCAGAAGATTTACCTATACCTGAAAAGAGTTTAAAAGAAATAGAAAAAGATAATAAAAAAATATTTATTAAAACAAGTGTTGAATTAATATTATTAAAGCTTGAAGAATTAAATATTAAATATTTTTTTTCAATATAAAAAGAAGTATTATTTACTTCTTTTTATGAGACATAATTCTTTACCACCAGAATTAACAGTTTCATGTTCGAAAGTATATATGTCACGACCAAAGCCTTTATTTAACTCATTAACCACATATTTATATGACTCAATTAAATGTTTCGCTTCGTCGGTTTTTGCTGAATCTATACACTCACCCATAAATTGCTTATGTCTATAATTATTTATAAGTGATGCAATCATTTCATCTTTAGAATGTTGTGAAGTTACATCTCCGATTATTACACCAAAATCACTAATTTCTGGTGCTCCATAACTATGTTTTTTGTATAGCAATCTAATGTAATTCGGATTTAAAAACCTATTGTCATTTTCAAGAGTTTTAGGTACTAATATTTCACCATTTTCATCAAGATATCCGTAAGCACCATTAATTCCCAATCTATCAATTTCATCATAAATTACTCTTTGAGATAGTAAATATTGATCAAATTGCGTTAAGTATCTAGACATTGATCCATCAGCAGATTGAAATAACTCTAAAATCTTATCACAATCGTTAGGATTAAATCCCATGCTAGCTATAAACTTAAGAAATGTCATAGAATCATAAATATTACTGTTTCCCATTTATATTCCCCCTTTAAAAGCAAAAATATTATATCATTTTTGATACTAAAAGTCAAGTATATGCAATTTATTAGGAGTGAAACATTTTTAATAAATTACATATTATACTATGTAATAGTGTGTTTATTACTATGACACCATTGGTGTTTATATAGATTTTGGGACTTATAAAGTCCCTTTTTTTTAATTAAAAAAAGTAATATAATAAATATATGGATAAGGAAGATTTTAAAAAGAATTATTTAATTTGTGCTTTTATAAATTATATTAAAAGTAAAAACTATTCAATAAATACATTGAATTCATATATAAACGATTTATTTTATTTTAGTCTGTTTGTAAAAAAAGATTTAGATAACGTTTTTTATGAAGATGTATCTGATTATTTAGAATATTTAAAATTGAATGATAAAAAGAAAAAGAATAGTTCTGTAAAAAGAAAAATTAGTTCTTTGAAATCATTTTATAAATTTTTATATAGGAATAATTATATTAAAAAAGAAAATAATCCAATGAATAGAGTAACTGCTCCTAAAGTTGAAAAAAGATTACCTCATTTTTTATATTATAATGATTTACTTGAAATAATAAGAGAATCCTCAAAAGATAAAGATGGAATTAGAGACCAATTAATAATAGAAATGTTATATGCTACTGGAGTTCGTGTGTCAGAACTAGTAAATATACAAATAAAGGATATAGATTTTGATAATAAAAGAATAATAGTTCATGGTAAAGGAAATAAAGAAAGAATAGTGTATTATGGTGATTATGCAGATGAAGTTTTAAAAAAGTACATTAATACTCATTTTAGAAAAGACCATGATTATCTGTTTGTTAATAGTAAAGGTGATAAAATCACTGATGCCGGTATTAGATATATAATTGATAAAATAATGGAAAAATTATCAATTAAAGTTCATGTTACACCTCATGTTTTAAGGCATACTTTTGCAACAGATATGCTTAATAATGGATGCGATATTAAAGTTGTACAAGAATTACTAGGGCATAGTTCTTTAAAAGCAACAGAGATATATACACATGTCACAAATGAAAGATTAAAGGAAGTTTATTATAATTGTTTTCCAAGGAGGGATAAAGATGAGTAAATTATATTATAGATATGGTGCAATGAACAGTGGTAAAACAACTCTTTTATTACAAGTTGCCCATAATTATGAAGAAAGAGGAATGAAAGTTTTAATATTAAAACCTAAAATAGATACAAAAGGTGATAATAAATTAGTAACTAGGATAGGACTTAAAAGAAAAGTTGATCACTTAATCGATAAAGATGAAAAATTAATTAATTATTTAAATACAATTCCTAAAGATATTGCTTGTATATTAGTGGATGAATCTCAATTTTTAACGAGAGATCAAGTTGATGATTTATTTATGTTTACTAAATTAAAAGATACAGCAGTTATTTGTTATGGACTTAGAAGTGATTTTAAAACCATGGCATTTCCTGGCAGTTTAAGGTTGTTTGAAATAGCAGATGTTATGGAAGAACTTTATACTATTTGTAGGTGTGGAAAAAGAGCAAAATTTAATGGAAGAATTGTAAATGGAGAATTTACTGCAGTAGGAGATCAAGTTGCAATAGATGGTGAAAATGAAGTGCAATATGAATCTCTTTGTGGAAAATGTTATCTAGAAAAGGTTCTTGGAATCACTGAAGATAATTTAAAAGAATAAAAGTATATTAATGACTTTTTATTTTATGTAAAAAAAATATAAAAAATTTTTAATAAAACCTATTCTTGAAAAAATATCCATGGTATAATAAAAAAGTCGGTGTTAAAGATACACAATGAGAAGGGAGAAGTATTAATGAAATACGTTTACATGTTTAGTGAAGGTAACAAAGACATGAGAAATCTTCTTGGTGGTAAAGGTGCTAACTTAGCAGAAATGACTAGTATTGGTTTACCTGTACCTCAAGGATTTACAATTACAACTGAAGCATGTACTAAATACTACGATGATGGTAGAGAAATCAACGAAGAAATTCAAGAACAAATTAATGAGTACATTGTTAAGTTAGAAAAGGAAACTGGAAAGAAATTTGGAGATAAAGAAAATCCATTATTGGTATCAGTAAGAAGTGGTGCTAGAGCATCAATGCCAGGTATGATGGATACTATTCTTAATTTAGGTTTAAATGAGGAAGTTGTAGAAGTTCTTTCTAAAAAAAGTAATAATCCAAGATGGGCTTGGGATTGTTATAGAAGATTCATTCAAATGTATTCTGATGTTGTTATGGAAGTTGGAAAAAAATACTTTGAAGAATTAATCGATAAGATGAAAACAGAAAAGAAAGTAAAACAAGATGTAGAACTAACTGCTGACGATCTTAAAGAATTAGCAAATCAATTTAAAGATGAGTATAAAGAAAAAATTGGTAAAGATTTCCCAACTGATCCAAAAGAACAATTAATGGGAGCTATAAAAGCAGTATTTAGATCTTGGGATAATCCTAGAGCTAATGTATATAGAAGAGATAATGATATTCCTTATTCATGGGGAACTGCTGTAAATGTTCAATCTATGGCATTTGGTAACATGGGTGATGACTGTGGAACAGGTGTTGCGTTTACAAGAGATCCAGCTACTGGTGAAAAAGGATTATTTGGTGAATTCTTAACAAATGCACAAGGTGAAGATGTAGTTGCAGGTGTTCGTACTCCAATGAAAATTGCTGAAATGGAACAAAAATTCCCAGAAGCATTTAAGCAATTTGAAGATGTTTGTAAGACTTTAGAAGAACATTATAGAGATATGCAAGATATGGAATTTACTGTTGAACATGGAAAACTATTTATGTTACAAACAAGAAATGGTAAAAGAACTGCAAAAGCTGCTTTAAAAATTGCATGTGACCTTGTTGATGAGGGAATGCGTACAGAAGAAGAAGCAGTATCAATGATAGATCCAAGAAACTTAGATACATTATTACACCCACAATTTGATGCAAAAGCATTAAAAGAAGCAAAACCAATTGGTAAAGGACTTGGGGCATCTCCAGGTGCTGCTTGTGGACAAATAGTATTTACTGCTGAGGATGCAGAAAAATGGAAAGCAAACAAGAAGAAAGTAATTCTTGTAAGACTTGAAACTTCACCAGAAGATATTACAGGTATGAAAGCCGCACAAGGAATTTTAACTGTACGTGGTGGTATGACATCACATGCTGCAGTTGTTGCTCGTGGAATGGGTTCATGTTGTGTATCTGGATGTGGAGATATCAAGATGGATGAGGCTAATAAAAAATTCGAATTAGGTGGTAAAGTATTCAAAGAAGGAGATGTAATCTCAATCGATGGTACTACCGGAAATATATATGATGGTGAAATTAAAACAGTTGATGCAACAATAGCTGGAGAGTTTGGCCGTGTAATGGAATGGGCAGATAAGTTCAGAACTTTAGGAGTTAGAACTAATGCTGATACTCCAAGAGATACAAAGAAAGCAATAGAACTAGGAGCAGAAGGTATTGGACTTTGCCGTACAGAGCATATGTTCTTTGAAGAAGAAAGAATCTTTAACATTAGAAAGATGATACTTGCTGAAACTACTGAAGAAAGAGAAGCTGCTCTAGATAAATTAATTCCATATCAAAAAGGTGACTTCAAGGCTATGTATAAAGAACTAAAAGGTTTACCAATGACAGTTCGTTATTTAGACCCACCTCTACATGAATTCTTACCAAAAGAAGAAGCAGATATCAAGGCAATTGCAAAAGATATGGGTGTTACAACAGAACACTTAAAAGCTAAATGTGATGAACTCCATGAATTTAATCCAATGATGGGGCATAGAGGGTGCCGTTTAGCTGTTACATATCCAGAAATAGCTAAAATGCAAACTAGAGCATTAATGGAAGCTGCAATTGAAGTTAAAAATGAAGAAGGATATGATATTGTCCCAGAAATAATGATTCCTTTAGTTGGAGAAGTTAAAGAATTAAAATTTGTTAAAGATATAGTTATAGAAGTAGCAGAACAAGTTAAAAAAGAATATAATTCTGATATGCAATATCACATTGGTACTATGATTGAAATACCAAGAGCTGCAATTACAGCTGATGAAATTGCAACAGAAGCAGAATTTTTCTCATTTGGAACAAATGATTTAACTCAAATGACATTTGGTTTTTCAAGAGATGATGCAGGTAAATTCTTAGGTTCATATTATGAAAATAAAATTTATGAACAAGACCCATTTGCTAAACTAGACCAGAAAGGTGTAGGTAAATTAGTAAAAATGGCTGCTGAATTGGGTAAATCAGTAAGACCAAATATTAAGCTTGGAATTTGTGGAGAACATGGTGGAGACCCATCTAGTGTTGAATTTTGTCACAATGTTGGACTAACTTATGTATCATGCTCACCATTTAGAGTACCAATAGCAAGATTAGCTGCTGCACAAGCTGCAATCAAAGCAAAAAACAATAAATAATTAGATTAATAAAGACTAGGTAAAACTAGTCTTTTTATGTTATAATTGATGTGGTGAATTTATGAATAAAAAGCAAATAATTGAAATTATTGAAAAATATAAATTAGATAAATCAAAATTTATTGTTATATCAGGTGCGGCATTAGTTTTATTGGAACAAGAAAAGGCTGCAAAGGATATTGATATATGGTGTGATAATGATTATTATGATTATTTGCTTAGTAATTACGATTGTAAGTTTGAAAGAACTAACGAATTTGGCAAAAAAGCATATTTAATTGATAACATAATAAACTTTGGCGTTTCTTTTAAACCTAAAAATGTTGAGATTATTGAAGGTATTCAATGTTCTTCATTAAGAGATGTACTTGAGTTAAAGAAGTTTTTAAATCGTGATAAAGATAAATATATAATAAGTAAACTTGAAAAATATTTAAATTAAAATCATATTAAGTCATTTTAGTCTTAATCATTCCTAGTGGAACTGTGGTACAAGCCGCAATCAAGTCTGGGCGAATAAGTAAAAACCGTAATTAAGACTAGATGATAAATCTGGTCTTTTTTATGATATAATTTAGGTAGGTGATAAAATGAATCTTACAATACAAAAGAAAGAAGAATTAATGAGATTAGTAATGGATGAAGTAAATGAAGCAATTAAAGAAGGTAATTCTCCATTTGGTGCAATACTAATTGATGAAAATGGAAATATAATAGAAAAAGCCCATAACACTGCAAAGTCTATGGGAAATCCTATTTTACATGCAGAAATTAATTTAATCTCAAAAGCATGCAAGAAACTTCATACAATGGATTTATCTGATTATTGTATAATGTCAAATGCATGGAGTTGTAGTATGTGTATGTCTGCATGCATCAAAGCAAAAATACAAAATTATATATATGGTGCTCCAAGTGAAGAAACTATGAATCCTAATGTGACTATATTTGATATTAAAGGTAGATCAAAAGTAGAACTAAATATTGAAATTGGAATATTAGAAAATGAATGCAGATTACAAATTGATAATGCTAGAAAAAAAGATTTTAATTAATTGTTGCACATTTGACAAAAAGTTATTTTAGTCTAAATCGACCCGAACCTCACATGGTGACAAGCTGCAATTAAAGCAAAGAATAATTAAAATTAAGACTAGGTAAAACTAGTCTTTTTTATTGTATAATATCTGTAGTTGTTAAAGAACATAATGCAATTTTAAGAGATAAATATTATAAGGAAGACTGACTCTTCCATTTCTATTAAAAATTGTGTATACTTATTATGATATTAGGAAGTGAATATGAAAAAAATATTAAGCATAATTTTAATATTGATTACATGTTTAGTAATATATGGATGTGAAAAAACAAAAGTAACGTTCAATTATAATTGCCCAGGTGTTAGCAATTATGAATGCAGTGTATCTAATAAGAAACTAGACTGTACTTTTACTATGCCAGAATGTAACGGGAAAGAATTTATAGGAT
>CAMUZE010000007.1 GCA_947165135.1 uncultured Clostridia bacterium | reverse complement strand
TAGTTACTTCCACCAATACGTCTACTTCTAATTTCTAAAGCTGGTTTAATGTTTTCAAATGCTTTATTTAAAACTTCTATAGGATCTTGTTTTGTTTTTTCTTTAACTATATCAAGTGCACTATATAATATTTTTTGAGCAGTACCTTTTTTACCACCAATCATGATTCCATTGATAAGTTTTGTAATCATTTTAGAATTGTATATAGGATCTGCTAAAACATCTCTTTTAATTGCTTGTCTCTTACGCATGTTTATTTATCTCCTTTCTTAAAGTATTATTTTTTATTTCTTAGGTTTTTTAGTTCCGTATTTACTTCTTCCTTGACGTCTCTTATCAATACCAGCAGTATCTAAAGTACCACGAACAATATGATAACGAACACCGATAAGGTCTTTAACACGTCCACCTCTAATTAGAACAACACTATGTTCTTGAAGATTATGTCCTTCTCCACCAATATAACAAGTAACTTCATATCCATTACTTAGTTTTACTCTGGCTATTTTTCTTAAAGCTGAGTTTGGTTTTTTAGGTGTCTTAGTTGAAACACGAGTACATACTCCACGTTTTTGTGGTGAAGTATTATTTGTTTTTAATTTGTCTTTTGAGTTATATCCAATATTTAATACTGGGCTTTTACTCTTTTTAGTTTTTTGTCCTCTTCTTTTTCTAACTAATTGATTAATTGTAGGCATGAATTTTTCTCCTTTCTTAATACACATTTCCAGGCGTATCAAAATCACTATTTTTATTAGTTTTCCCTAGGGAAAACCACAAATCTACATAATGATATCATTAAAAAAACTTAATGTCAATATCTTTCTTCACATTAAGTTTATTTTTTGTAAAAATTATTATTCTTTTATTTTTTTAATTGTCTTACCTTACCTATTGTATATTTATCAAATTCTAACATATTCAGTATTTCCATAAATCTTTCATAAGTTAATTTTTTATATATTTCTAAATCAGAATAGTTATCAGTAAAAGCTAATCTTTTACCAAAATCAGCCGGGTTACCGTACTTATCATCAAGATTTCTTACCTCTTCTGCTATAAATGATCTTCTAATTCCTTCAAAATCTGCAAAACTCATATCCATTCTATATAATTTATCTCTAGCTACTTTTAAATATTCTTTTGGATTATTAGAAACATAACTATGTATTAATTGAGCATAATCATCATGCCATTTAATATAACGATAATAAATTAAATCTAATAAATTTTTACTTTTTAAATAATGATAAAAATCATTTTCACTGCTTAATAGGTAATTATATAGAAAATATAAACAAATATTAAGCTCTTCTTTAGTTACACCTTCTGGTTTTTTTATTTTAATACCTAAACTATTAATATCGATATCTACTTTTCTTATTATTTCTTCTTCCTTTTTACGAATAGGATCCAAATCAAATTCAGGAAGAATTACTTTTCTTTTATGACTTTCAATATTTGCATAAATATTATTTAAATAATCAACTAATTCTTCTTCATTAACATTTCCTGCTATAACAAGAATTTTATTATCATCTGAATAAAATGCATTATAACAGTCATATAGTTTTTTCATAGTCATTTCATTTGTAGTTTTTCTACTACCTATAGGTGATAATGTATAATCGTATTCACTATATGCACTAAATAAATTTTTTTCAACTAAATGAACCGCATGAACGTCGAAGTTATCTTGCCAAGTAGATGATTCTTCACAAATTGCATGTCTACTTTGATTAACATCTTTTTTATCAAAGACTGGACAGTCTATTGCTTCAATTAATTCTTTAATAGATTCTTTAATTTTATCTACTCCAACAAAATGATAACAAGTATGGTCATCTGCAGTATATGCATTAGAATTATAATATCTAGCATCAAAATTAGTATAGATATTACCATGCTTTGAATGTTCTCCAAGTAAATGTTCTAGGTAATGAGCATATCCAGAACCAACACTATAAAGTCTACCATCCATTTTAAAATCAAACCATCTACCACTGGAACCATATTTAACAATATAGCTTACAAAAGTTTGTTTTAATGATTTGTCATTATATAAGTATAAAGGAATACCATTATTTAAAATTATTTTTTTATAATTACGCATTTTTATCCCCCTTATACATAAATATATTTTTTAATCTTAAAGATTTCATATGACTAGCTATATCTTCTTCAGTATAACTATCTAAATTTTTAATAAACTCAGAATAATTAAAATCCCCTGCAATACCACGAATATAATCATCTAAATAATCAACCATATCTGTTTTATTTTCACTTAATAAATAATCTTCAGTTTTAATATATTCTTTTGCATACTTAAGTAAATCTATTAATTTTGTTTTATCTTGAGCAATAGAAATTATTTCATTTATAGCATCTAATGTTTTTTGTTTATTATTTTTATCAATCTTTGCTTTAAAAACAAATGCTTTTCTATAATAGAAAATCGAAACATATGATGAATATACAAGTCCATACTTTTCTCTTAATATTTGATGACATAATCCATTTCTTCCATTAAATATAGAACCAAGTATTTTTGTTAATCCCTCATCTATATCATCTATTTCATATGTTACATATAAAATAGATTCATTAATATCAGGATCAGACACTTCACTATCACCTTCTACTATATTAGGTTGTGGCAAGTAGTCTATTAAACCTTTATTATTTTTATATGGAATAATCTTTCTGAGTAATTTAAATTCATCAGTAGAAATATTTCCAAATACTATTCCTCTATAAAAACTATTTTCGTTAATCGTATTATAATATGCTTCTTTTATATCATCCATAGTTATAGAATTAATGGTATTTTTTATATATTCTTTATCTACTGAACATCCATATTTGTTATTTTCATCTTCAAATACACTATCTAAAAAAAGTCTACTTGCTCTATTACCTGAATTTGATATTCTATGAAGTAAATCAGATATATATGATCTTTTAATAATTTCTAATTGTTCATTATCAGTAAAATCAGGATGTAATAATATATCACTTACAAATTTAAAAGCATCTTCTAAGTAATCATCTTCTACTACAGAAGGAGAAACTAAATCAACACATAAAAGTATATTACTGATTTTTCCTATTTTTTGTGGAGAAAACCATACTTCTGCCGAATAAAGTTCTTTCATTCTTTTAGCTGTTGATTCATGCACTTCATTTGAATGCATTAAATATTTGCATAATACATAGTTAATAGCATCTTCTCTATTTCCATTTTTACTATTAAAACATAATTGCATATTAATTGTATTAAAGCTATCATCTTGATATAAATACATCCCATTATCATTAATAAGTCTTGATAAATCCATAACTCCCCCCACTTTTCTAATGAAACTTATGATAACACATGATAAAAAACTAGTCAATTTAAAAACATTTAAGTTATTTTAAAATCTTAAATGTTTTATCAATTAAATCTCTATATTTACAATTGTTATTTGCTTTAGTCTTAGTAAAATATGCAAGATATTCTATATTTCCATTGCCACCCTTAATTGGTGAATAAGTAATATTATTTAAATAAAAATATATCTTTTTAAATGCATTCACTACATTATTTATCACTTCAAAATGTACATCTTTATTTAGAGGTATGCCCTTATATTTATTTGATATATCTATTCCACATTCAAACTGAGGCTTTATTAAACAAATTATCTCATTTATGTTTAATTCACTAATTTTATTTAATAATTTAGTTACTGATATAAATGAAACATCTATTGTACAAATATTAGCATCTATAACAATGTTATTATCTATATTTCTAAAATCAGTGTTTTCATATAGAAAAATTTTTTTATTATTTTTTAATTTATCACTAAATTGATTACTACCTACATCTATAGCATATATTTTAGATATATTATTTTGTAGTGCACAATCGGAAAAACCTCCTGTAGAAGATCCAATATCTATCATTATTTTATTTTTTAAATCAATATTAAATTCTTTTATGGCATGTTCTAATTTTAATCCACCACGTGATACATATTTTAAAGTTTCTCCAATGATTTCAATTTTATCAGAATCATTTACATTAAAAGATGGCTTATCAATGCATTTATTATTTACAAAAACCACTTTGTTTTTAATTTCATTTTGACTTTTACTTCTAGTTTCAAATAGTCCTCTATTAACAAGTTCTATATCTAACCTTGTCATTATAATTCTCTTTCACCTTTATTTTTAAATTGAATTAATATTGGTGTTCCGCTAAAGTCAATATTCTCACGTATTTTATTTTCAAGATATCTATAATAACTAAAATGAACTAATTCTTTAGAGTTAACTTCTATATCAAATCTAGGAGGTTTAATTCCAGATTGATGAGTAAAATATACTTTTAATTTTTTACCTTTAAAAGCAGGAGGTGGTGTTTCAATAAAAGCATCTCTTATAATATCATTTATTATATTTGTTTTAACTTCCTTAATAGAGTTATTGTATGAAGTTAATACTTCTGGCATTAATGTATGAATTCTTTTTTTAGTTTCTGCACTTAAGAAAACTATTTTAGCAAAGTCCATAAATTGGAAATTATTCTTAATATCTTTTTTCCATTCTTTCATGCTTTCATCTTTTTCTTCAATAGTATCCCATTTATTAACTACTATTACTACTGGTTTACCCGCTTCAAGAGCATAACCTGCGATATGTTTATCATGCTCTACTATTCCTGTAGTAGCATCAAGTACTAAAAGACATACATCACTTCTATCAATTGCTTTCATACTTCGAAGTAGACTATATTTTTCTACTGCTTCAAATATTTTACCTTTTTTACGAAGACCAGCTGTATCAATTAAAGTGTACTCTTCTTTATTATAAGTAAACTTTGTATCTATTGCATCTCTTGTAGTACCAGCAACATTACTTACTATTACTCTATCTTCATTTAAAAGTGCATTTACTAAACTACTTTTACCTACATTAGGTCTTCCTATAACTGCTATTTTAATATTATTATCTTCTTCTTCATATCCTTCTGTATATTCATCAGTTGCTAGTTTTAATAAATCATTAACACCAGTACCATGTTCTGCAGATATACCAACATAATCATCAAATCCTAAAGAATAAAATTCATATATTGTATCTTTAGATATACTATTATCTATTTTGTTAATAGCAACTATTACTTTTTTATTTTGACGTTTTAACATATCGCGAATTAATAAATCACTTGTAGTAAGGCCATCTTTAGCATCTACAACAAAAATTATAGTATCTGCTTCATTAATACCAATTTCTACTTGCATACGAATTTCATCATTAAACTGTCCATCACTTAAATCAATACCACCAGTATCAATTAAATAAAATGGTTTATCTTTAAATGTTGCTTGACTATATATTCTATCTCTAGTAACACCAGGTGCATCTTCTATAATTGCAACTTTTTTACCTACTATTCTATTAAATAAAGTACTTTTACCTGTATTAGGTCTTCCAACTAAACAAATTGTTTGACGCATAATAATGACCTCCTTTTTAATGCAATAGATTATAACTCATTTTTAAATAAATATCTAGTATAAATTCTACAATATAATTATATATTATAATAAATATATCAACAATGATGCTTTGATTTTATTTACACTTTATTGTATAATTAAGTGGTGATGTATTATGAAAAAAATTGAGTTTAAACCTTTAATTACAACAATATTATTAATAGTATTTCAAACAGTATGTTTTTTCTTTTCTAAATTATTCCAAGGTACTCCACATTTAATTGGAAATTCAATTGACGCTAAAATACCATTTAATATATGGTTTATTATTCCTTATTTTATTTGGTATTTATTAATATTTATAGTTCCATACTTTTTATATAAAAAAAATAAAGATTCATTTATGAGATATATTTTTACTTATATAATTGTGACTATAATAGCTAATATAATATTTGTTATTTATCCATCTACAGTAGATAGACCCGATGTTGTAGTAAAAGGATTACTAACATTAACTGCTAAAATAATATTTGCAATAGATACACCTGTTCTTAATTGTTTTCCATCACTTCATTGTGCGATGAGTATGATGTTTATATTATTTATGTTTGAAAACAAGAATATAAATTATCCAGTTAAAATAATTATTTCATTAATATCTATTCTTATTATGATAGCTACTCTATTTGTAAAACAACATGTATTCATAGATTTAGTTAGTGGAGATATACTTGCATTAGTTGTATATGTTTTAGTAAAAATATTTTATAAAGAAAATAATAAATTGAAAAAAGTACTAAAAATTTAGTACTTTTTATGTAAATTAATAATAAATCCTTAGTATTTTTATTATTATATATAGTATAATTATATTAAGAAAAAGGTGATTATATGAAAAAAGGATTTTTAGGAGTATCTCTTATTATTGTTGCTGCTTTAATTTTATTTGGAACTTATGTTTATTTATATAAAATAAAAGGAAATGATCAAGAAATAGTTCCTGATGGAAAAGATATTACAAAAGAAGAATATATATATAAAGAAGAACTTCTTGTTTTAGGATACAATGTTAATGAAATAAATACAATTGAATCTAAAATAAGTAATTCTGATGTTAAAAAATATCTTCTATCAGAAAAATATGATCACTTAACAGAATTATTAAAGTCACCTTATTTTAAAATAGAAAATATTAGTAGATATGAAAACTATTATTCAAAAAATAAAGATTTTTCATTTGATGATACTGTTATATATGTTGAGATTGGACTTGATATAGAATTTTATACTAATATAACAGAAATAACTAACTATGATGATTATGACGCAGTAGTAAATAAATATTATAAATTACCCGATAATTTTGAAGCAAAAGATTTAGTAAGTATTGATAGTAAATATAAAAAATCAAGTTATAATTATAAATTAAGGAGTAAAGCAGCAGATGCACTATATAAAATGATTGATGCTGCTTCAAAAGATAATATTAAATTATGGGTAGTATCTGCATATAGAACAGAAAGTACTCAAAGATCCTTATTTAATAATTCTAAAAATAGTGATGGACTAGAGCATGCATTATTATACTCTGCAAAGCCAGGACATTCAGAACATCAATTAGGTTTAGCAGTTGATTTAAATAATGCATCATCTAAAGCACACTTTGAAAATACTAAAGAATATGCTTGGTTAAAAGAAAACTCATATAAATATGGATTTATTGAAAGATATCCGAAGGGAAAAGAATTCATAACAGGATATGGATTTGAACCATGGCATTATAGATATTTAGGAATAGAACTTGCTACTGATGTATATCTAGATGGTGGAACTTATGAAGAATATCTAGTTAAACATTCAAAATAGTTTCTTAATGAACAACAAATAATAAACAGAAAACACAATAATGCAAGAAATAGTAATAATTAGTAATTTAACTATTTCTTTTTTTATTGGGCTCATTTCATTAGTAGTATTATTAATATTTTCCATTCTTTTAAAAACTGAACTAGTTTTCAAAACATTTATTTTATATGTATTAATATTATCAACATTTATTTCTATTACATTTTTATCTTTATTAAAGTTACCGTTACCTATTATATCAACATAAGACGAGTCATTTAATAAATCATACTCAATTTCTAAATTATCTTCATTATTAATAACTATTTCATATTCAAATACATCTTTTGAAAAATTGATATCATAATTTTTAATTGTTAAATTATTAAGTACTCCTAAAGTTTCTTTGTCTTCTTTATAATTTTTGTATACATTTATTTCATAATCACCATATAAATTTGAATTAACTATATACTTGTTAATACCATCACTTACAAGAAATAGACCATCACCAGTAATAATTTCATCTTTTTCAGTTTTTACTTTAATTATTATTTCATTATTATCTGTAAAATAGTTATATTTTTTAATATTTTTATCATAATTAGGAATTATATTTTCTCCATTTATTTTAATATTTTCTATAGCATATACTTTAAAAGATAAAAACATAATAAAAAAAGCAAATAATATTTTTTTCATATTAATATTATTTACTTAATTTGTTTTTATATTCTATTTAATTGTTTTAATAATTATTTTTTTAACTTTCTTTTTCTTTTTTTCTATTTTAAAAGCATCTACAAATCTTTCTTCAAAGTTTTTAACTCTCTTATTATAGTAAATAGTTCCTAAAACTTCTCCTTCACGTACTCTTTGCCCTATAGTTTTATTTAATGAAACACCTACTGCGTAATCAATTCTATCAGTTTTTTTATGACGTCCTGCTCCTAAATCATAAACAAGAGTTGCTAATTTCAATGAATCTATTTTATTTATATAACCATTTTGATGAGATATTACTGCATACTTCTTACATTTATCTTTAAGATTCTTTAAGTCTCCACCTTGATATTTAATCCATTCTTTAAATTTATTTTTAGCATGTCCACTTTCTAATAAATTAATAACTATTTCTTTAGCACGCTTTTGTGTAATTCCTTTAGCTGCACTTATCATAAGACTAGATATATAAACAGAAAGTTCATATAGTCTTTTATCATATTTTCCATTAAAGAAATCAATAGCTTCTTTTACTTCAAGAGAGTTTCCAATATTAAGACCTAAAGGGCTGTCCATATCACTTAATGTACATATTACTTTTTTATTATAATATTTTCCAATATTAACCATTGTTTTAGCAAGTTTGGTTGCATCTTTGATATTTTTCATAAATGCACCAGCACCTACTTTTAAGTCAATAATAATTACATCGCTTCCACTGGCTATTTTTTTAGACATTATTGAACTAGCTATCAAAGGAATTGAATCTACTGCTCCAATTTCATCACGAAGTGCATATATTTTTTTATCTGCTACAGCAATTTTATCACTTTGACTAATAACTGCACATCCAACAGTTTTTAATTCATCTATAAATGCCTCTTTTGATATTTTTAATTTATATCCTGTAATGCTTTCAAGTTTATCTACTGTACCACCAGTAAGTCCTAAACTTCTTCCACTCATTTTTGGGACACATACTCCAGTACAAGCAACTATTGGAGAAACAATTAATGTTATTTTATCTCCAACTCCACCAGTAGAATGTTTATCAACAACTTTCTTTTTTAATTTAGATAAATCTATTGTTTCACCACTTTTAATCATTACATCAGTTAAATAGTAAGTTTCATCCATTGAAAGCCCATTATAATAAATAGCCCATAAAAATTCACTCATAGTTTGATCAGATATTTTATTCTTAACATAACTATTTACCATATATCTTATTTCTTCATAAGATAATTTTTCTTTATTATTCTTTTTATAAGTTATTTCAATTGCTTTCATTTTAAATCAACTCCTAAAAACTCTATTCTATATTTATATTATACATTAATTACTATTTATTTTCTACATCTTTATATGTATATAAACTAATAACAGATTTATCTGGTATATTAGAGTCGTCTATACTTTTTAACATCTTTTTTCTATCATATGGAACATATACTTCTTCTATGTCATATCCATTATTTTTTTCTTTAATTATTATATAATATGCTAAATCATATGGATTATCTTCATATGCAAGTGCCAAAGCTCTTATTGATCTTACTTTAACGTTTTTATCTTCTGTATAGTATTTAAAATGAGCATGTCCTTGTATAATTTCATCATAATAATCTACTGTTTTACCACCGAATATAGGATCTTTATATGCAGATACATACCCTCTATCTTTTTTTAGCTTACTTTTAGATTTTGATTTTAAAAATTCTAATTGCTCAAAAGTATTTGCATTATAAAATTGTTTTTGAGGATTAGGATCATTTTCTTTAATTGCTTTTTGATAATTCCATACACTATTAGTGTTATAGTCAAATCTAACATCATTAATAAAATGACATAATCCTATTTTTTTACCACCAACTAGTAAATCATAACTATGTTTATTTTTCTTTAACGATTCAATTTGTTTTTTAGATAATTTTGACATAGTCCATTCTTGATTTTTAGTTTTATTTTCATAAAAATATACTTTAAATGGTTCTATTCCAAGAATACAATATTCTTCACTATTACCATTAATACAATTCACATTATATTTATTTAAAAGATCTAATACTTCACTAGAATTAGGCCCCACTCCAATATTATCTCCTAATGAATATATCTCTGTAATTTTTCTTTTTTTAATATCTTCAAGTGTTGAAACTAATGGTTCTAAAAGACCATGCGTATCTGAAAAAATAGCTATTTGCCTGCCTGTATATTTACTTCTCATATTTTTCACCAAGTTTAATTATATCACACTAATTTATAAATTGTTCTAATAAAAATAGTCTTTTAGTACAAAGAAACAGATTACTCTGTTTCTTCTTGTCTTTTGCTGCTTAAAAAAGATATTTTTTCTGCTATAACATCCATAGAATACTTTTTCTTGCCATCTTTTTCATAGCTTGATGTTTGTATTCTTCCTTTTACACCTATTACATCACCTTTTTTACAATACTCACATGTATTTTCTGCTATACCATCCCACAAAACACATGGTATAAAATCTGTTTCATAATTACCATCTATGTTTCTATATGCTCTTGGAACAGCAACTGTAATAAGTGTTCTCTTTTTATTATTTTCAGTTGTAACTATTTCTGGATTTGCAACAAGTCTTCCAGCTATTACCACTTGATTTAACATATCCTTACCTCCTTTCAAAGGCAATATAACATATTAAAAAAATGTTAACAAATTGGGATAATTTAAAAATTAGACTATTTTTTTAGTCTATTTTTTAATTTTCTTTTAAGACAAATTTTAAAAATAATTATAGTTTTTTTACTTATTTTTTAATTTTATACTATTTTGAAAATTTTTCTATTTCTTCTTTATTTTTTAAAACTTCAATTAAATAATCAATCTCTTCAAATGTGTTATAAAAATATAAACTTATTCTAACAGTATCTTCTTTATTATCACCCATTTTAGCACAATGTTTTCCGCTTCTTACGCATATTTTTTTACTATTTAAATAAAGCCCTAGATCTCCTGATAATATTCCATCAATATTAATTATAATAGTACTTCCTTCACAATTCTTATTATACATTTTTATATATGGTATTTTTCCTAATTTAGATATCAAATATTTTTTTAATTCTTTTTCTTTCTTTTCAATATTTTGAATTCCAATTTCATTTAAAAAATCAATTGTTTCACCAAATCCAATTATTGATCCTATATCAAGAGTACCTGCTTCAAATCTATATGGAATATCTAATAGTTTTAATGAATTTTCATTATAATTTAAATTCATTCCTCCGCCATATTCAAAAGGAGTCATTTTACTCAGTAATTCATATTTACCATAAAGAATACCTACTCCAGTCGGACCACACATTTTGTGAGCTGAAAATGCAAGAAAATCAATATCCAATTCTTGCACATCAACTTTAATATGAGGTACACTCTGAGCACCATCTACCACTACTAAAATGTTTTTAGAATGCGCTATTTCACATATTTTTTTAATATTTCTTTTATCACCACTTACATTAGTGATATGTGCTATAGATATAACTTTTGTTTTATCTGTTATTTTATTAATTAAATCATCAATATTTAATTTTTCATGAGTAGAATCGATAAATATAATTTTTATATTTTTTTTAATTGATAAGATTAACCAGGGAAGAATATTAGATGCATGCTCACTACTAGATAGTATTATTTCATCACCACTTTTTAAATAATTTAAAAAAAATCCAAAAACAATCATATTTAATGAATTAGTTGTATTTCTAGTAAAAATTATTTCTTCTTTTCTTTTTGCATTAATAAAATTTTTTACATTATCTCTAGTATAATCTAACATATCATCTACTTTAAAACTAATATCATAATCTCCTCTATGTGAATTGGCAGTATAATTTTCATAATAATCCATCATTTTCTTAATGACTCTATAAGGCTTAAATGTAGTCGCAGCATTATCAAAATATATAATATCTTTCTCTTTCATTGGAAAAGAATTATCATCTTTCATATGTATCACCCAATATAATATACTCAATATTTTAATTAATAAATATAACAAACATAATAATTGAAGTTAAATATTATTTGATATATAATAAATTTGGTGATTAAAATGAATTGTGTATTTTGTAAAATTATTAAAGGAGAATTACCTTCTTATACTTTGTATGAAAATGATTATGTTAAATGTTTTTTAAATATTAATCCTCTTTCAAATGGTCATACTTTAATAATACCTAAAAAACATTTTAAAGATGCCTTTGATATTGATGAAAATTATATGTTAGAAATTAATAAAGCAGAAAAAATAATATTAAATTTATTACAAAAAAAATTAAATCCAATAGGATTTAAATTACAACAAAATAATGGCACTATACAAGAAGTTAAACACTATCATTTACATATAATTCCAACTTATTCAAAAAAATCAAAAAGAAGCGTTAAAAAAATATACGAAGAATTAACAAAATAATTGAGAAATAATTATTTGTATTGTATAATAAATTGTAGAGGGATGTGATAAATAATGTCAGAATCAACAAGTTTAAAAACACTTTTAATTGTTGGCGGAGGTATATTAGGATTTGTATTATTAATATTACTAATTGTTTGGATTACTTCACTTGCTAAAGGTCATTATGTAACATATGAGACTTTAGAAACAAAAATGGTTGAAGCAGCCAAAAAGTATTATTCTAAAAATCATAAATTATTACCTACTGAAGACCAAGAAGCAACTTTAAATTATGATACTTTAGTTACTGAAGATTATATTAAACCACTAAATAAAATGATTAAAGATGGAGATAAATGTAGTGCATATGTTGTTGTAAGCAATGTAGCATCAAATTATGATTATGCACCATATATTAATTGTCCTGGTAGTTATGAAACTCAAGAACTATATAAAGTTATTCTAAAGAATAATCCAGTTGTTACTTCTGGCAGTGGACTTTATAGCGATGGAAATGGTGGTTATTACTTTAGAGGCGAGGTAACTAACAATTATGTTAAACTAGGAACTATCGATAACTATGGAGAAGAAGTTGATAATCTTTGGAGAATATTAAGTATCGAAAAAGATAATACAGTAAAGATTAGAGCGACAAAAAACACTGAAGATAGTTACACTTGGGATGATAGATATAATGAAACTCAAGAAAACAATTACGGATATAATAAATTTGAAATGAGTAGAATTAAAGATACTCTAGCAGAACTTATTAAAAAACCAATTATAATGGATGAAGAATATAAAAGTAAATTAATTGCTAAAAAGTTATGTATTGGTAGAAGAGAACTTGCTGATACATCAAAAGATGGAAGTGTTGAATGTTCAGTAATGAGTAACGATAAATATTATTATGATTTACTTTCTCCATATGAATATATGAGAATTAGCTTAGATGATAATTGTAAAGATACAACAAGTTTATCTTGTTCAAATTATAATTTCTTAAAATCTGATCAAAATGATGAATGGACTTTATCAGCTACAATTACTAATGATTATGAAGTGTTAAGTTTTAACGGATCTCATTATGATTTAGAAAGTGCATATATGGAAAAAAATATAATGCCAAGTGCATTCTTAAATACTAAAACATTTTATGTGGTAGGAACTGGCACTATGAGTGAACCATATATAATTAAATAACTAAAAAAAATTATTGAATTAATCAATAATTTTTTTATGCATTGTTTTTAAACCACTCAACTTTAATATGGGCATTATTTGAATCTGGCGTTGGATTTGGTTTATCCATTTTTACAAATAATGGGATATTTAATGAATTTCCAAAACATAATGCAACTCCAGGTCTTAATACTTTTAGTTTTTCAATATCAGATTGTGACACGCTGTGTGTTATTCCTTTAATAATATCCAAGTCATCTGGATGAAACATACGAAGTACTATATAGTTAGAACATTGACTTAATGCAGTTTTAGAAAGTTCACTAGGTCTTTGAGTAATAAGTCCTAAAATAATTCCATATTTTCTTCCTTCTTTAGTTATTCTATCAAATATATTATATCCAATAACATTTATATCATTATCATTTTGAACATATCTATGGGCTTCTTCAAGCATTATTTGAACTGGAAATCCACCCCTACTTTCAATCTCTATTCCATAATTTAAAAATAATTTAGAATACATTTTAGTTATTGTTTTTGCAAATCTTTCATCTACATAATTCAAATTAAAATTAATTATTTGAGCTTTCTCTCCAGAACGAGTTGTGAATAATCTTTTGATATAATCTTCTTTTGAAATTAATTCATCTGTATCAAAATATGTTCCATAGCCACTATTTATAATTGCATCTAATCTTACCTTTAATATGTTATTTATATCATAAATTTTATCGCTTTTTAACACTCCCTCACTTATTAGTGCAAATTCAAATGCATCATATAAATCTTTTAACTTATATTTTCTAGGTTTCATTTTTGAATTAAGTTGTAATTTATCATCAATAAATCTCTCTAAATATTCAATTACAAGTTGTATTGCATTTATTTTTCCAGTTTGATCTACATTTAAACACTGTCTTATTGTTCTAATATATCCAGGTTGAATAATTCTACTTTCTAAATTAATATCCTTTGTGTAAAAGTTTGTAAGTACAGCGACTATTTGATCTCTAATTTGTGTAGGTGCTCTACCACTTGTTAAGATGTCCATTAATGCTTTAGCAATAATATTATTTTTATATTCTAATACTTTATCTTCTTCTTCAGTAAACAAATAAACATATCTTAAAGCTTTTTCAATAATAGGTATTTGTGACTGACTATCAGCATTTAACAAAAGAGCTATATCATCAGTATCTAAATAATATAATGGTAATTTAATTATCTCACTAGTTCCAGCTTTTATATTAGTTGTATATTGTTTACATCTACATTTTTGAGTTTTGTTTATCATATCAAGTGCTGGTTTATATTCACCATAAACATCAAATAAAACTATATTTGCATTATATGGAGGATTATTAGGCCTATAAAACAAATTTTGCAATAATCTTGCTACTGTGCAACTCTTTCCACTACCAGTGTTTCCTAATATTGCAAAATGATTTGAAAAGAATCTATCAATATCAGCAGATACGTTAAATCCTTCATATGTAACAGATTTACCAAGATATATATTATCTTTATCATCTACACTTTGACTACCAAGCAATATAACTGCTTCTTCTTTATTAATAAGTCTAATAACAGAGTCATAATTTGGTTTATGAATTACACCACTTAAAAAACTATTGTCTTTAAATTCACCAATCATAATACAGTTGATTTCATCTCTTGTTATAGATAATATTTCACAGACTATTTTATGTTCTTTTTCAAAGACAATGTGCATCCCAATAAGGTTTGATTCTATTTTTTTAGTGGCATTTTCTACTTTAATATACTCATCTATAATTGATATAATATTACCAAACATATATAACTCCTTATTATTCTATTAAGATTATAACACATGTAAATTAAAATAGAAACATTAAGTTTCTATTTTATAGTTTTAATTATACATTCATTATCAAATTTAATTAATGAAAGTATTCTTAGTGCTTCTTCATATTTAGTATTCATACAATATGTATAAGCATTAAAATCAATTTTATTATCTACAAGTAATTCCATGGTAATATCATATTCAATATCCTCTATATTATCAAAATCTAATATATAATTTCTAATATATCTCTTTTTATTTCTTTCAAACTCTTTTTTAGAAATATTAATCTTCTTGATATCTTTTCTAATGTTTTTAATAAATATATCTGGATCTTTACAAACAGCACTAATATTTATTACTAAATAATCATCAATAATACTAGAACTATAATTTAAACCATAAACTATTCCTTTTAATTTATACTTTTCAAACAATTTTGATGATGAAGAAAAATTACTATTTAATATAAAATTGATATAATCTTTTAAAACACTATCTTCTTTGATTCCAAATATTTTTTTATTCATTTTAACTGAATATTTAACTCTAGGTTCTTCTATATCTTTTTGTATTTCTTCATATGGTATTTTAACTATTTCTTTTTCTTTTTCTTTTATTCTTTTAGGAAGAGTTTTTGGCTTTAAATTTAAATTAGAAATATATTCACTAATTACTTCCATAACTTCATTAGGATCAAAATTACCACATACAACTATAAATGTATTATTTGGTACATAATAATCATTATATATTCTATTTAAATCTTTTGCAGTAATCTTCTCTATATCACTTCTTTCACCAACCACTGTATTTTTAATATATGTATCAAAGAATAAATTCTTGTATAAATGATCTGACATAAGGCTATCAATTCTGTCTTTATACATATCTATTTCTTCTCCAATTATACCTTTTTCTTCTTCAACACACTTTTCGTTAATATCTGTATTATAAAATATATCTAACAATAATCTTAAATTTTCAATTAAATTAATACTTCCGAAAATATTATAATTTGTTCCATAATAACTAGTCCATGCATTAGCTAAACTACCTAAATCATTTATTCTTTTAGATATTTCTGGATTTTCTGATAGTGCCATAACTTTATGTTCTAAGAAATGAGCACTTCCTGGTACTACATTATATATTTTATTATTTAATTTGTATTTAGTAACATTAGCTCCATATTTAACACTTATTGTTATATAGAAATTCTTAGTTTTATCTGTTTTATATAAATACACTTCTAGTCCATTATTTAACTTTTCACAATATAAATCTTCATTTACTTTTTCGAATGTTTTCTTTATCATTAGTTATCCCCCTTAAGTAAATAAATAGTAGATAATTTTATTTTATTATTTAGATTAATTACTTCATCAATTGTAACATTATTAACATTTTCTCTTAAAGTTTCAATATCCTCTATTGTTTCAAATTCTCTATTGTAATAAGTATCTATTTGCGCAGATAAATCATCATAATAGTTATTTAAATAAGTATTAATTGTTTTTTTAGCAGAATCAAATAATCTTTCAACTGCTTTTTTATCTGACATAGATTCTACACATTTTTTAATAAGTTCAACTGTCTTTTCATAATTCTTTTTATTAATACCAGCATATATGGTTAATGAAGGATTATGTTTTGAATAATAAGAACCTACTGAATAGCAAAGCGAATTTTGTTCTCTAACTATATTAAACAATATTGAATCATTCATTGTGCCAAGTATTGTATTATATACTCTAAGTACATGATTTAATTCATGGAAATTCATATTTAATAGTCTATATCCAATATATAATCTAGATTGATTAAAAGAAAGAGTATCTATTTTTTCTATTAATCTACTACTATATTTATGATCAATTGTAAACCTTAATTTTTTATTGTTTCCTTTTAAATGTTTTAATATCGGTTTTAATTCATCAATTATTGATATGTCTACTTCACCTAATATCGCAACGTCTATTTTATAATTTCCATCAAATAAAGTTTTATAGTATTCATAAAGTTTATAAGAATCTATTTTTTCTAGATCTTTTACTTCTGGATAAAGACTATATTCACTAGGTGTTCCTTTATACATAAGTTCAGCATATTTAATGCTTGCATATGTCCTTGGATTATCTTTCACTGCTTTAACACTTGATATAGCATCTTCTTTTAGCATATCAAAATATTCATTGTCAAAATGATTATCAATTACATTAGGATTAAATAGTACTTCTTCAAAATAATTTAAACATTTCTTTAAATATTTTTTCTCAATATATTTTGGATTTAATAAATCAAGAGAAATAGCGTATGAATTACATTGCCCAGTCATACCATAAAATATGGATACTTTTGATCCATATAAATCTTCAACTACTCCTGCCATTTTATCTTTAGTATTATATTTTTTAGATGTATAAAGTAAATTTTGAGTTAATAATTTTCCATAAGGAATATCATCTTTATTAAACTCTTTAGTTAAAAAAATAACAATACTTACTGTTTTAAATCTATTTGTATTAATAAAATGAATAGTATAATTATCATTAGTTATTTTCTTATATTCCATATTATACCTCTTCCTGTGTTATATTATAACATAATATATTTTAAAAAGAAGATACTTGATATCTTCTTTTTTATTATTTACATTTTTTAACATTTTATTATAGATTCAAGAGCAAGTACAATCATTTGATCTAATTTTTGTTCTCTTTCCATTGGGTCAATTATATCATGGGTTACTAAGTTATCACTTATTGTAAGAATAGAAGTTGCTTTTTTATAGAACTTCTTAGCATTATATAAAAGAGCATATGTCTCCATTTCAACAGCTTTACATTCTAAATCTACATATTTAGAAATATTGCTTTGCCCAGTATAGAATGCAAGTGATGTATGTACTCTTCCTTGAGTGATTGGAATACCTCTTATTCTAGCAGTATTGGTAATAACTCCATTTAATTCCTGAGAAGAATTAATTATTTCTTCATTATCTCCTTCTCTTCCAGCTTCTTCATCAAAATATGTTTTAGAATAAGCTGAATCTGCAAGTAACAAATCATATAGTTTTAAATCTTCTAAATAACTACCTGCAGTACCTATCCTAATTATTTCATCAACATCATAATAATCAAATAATTCATGACTATATATTCCCATACTTGGAATACCCATTCCACTTGAGAAAATTGTTACTCTAACGCCTTTATAATATCCAGTATATGCAAGTTCCCCACGTAATCTATTAACAAGTTTTGCTTCAGTTAAATATTTTTCTGCAATATATTTAACTCTATTTGGATCTCCAGGCATTAAAACTTTCTTTGCAATATCTTCCTTTTCTGCTTCAATATGTACTGTTCCCATCTTTTACTTCCTTTCCTACTCATTAGGCTCTTCTAATTTTACTAATACGTCTCTAGGTTTACTTCCTTTAGCAGGACCAACTATACCTTTTTCTTCAAACATATCCATAATACGAGCCGCCCTATTATAACCTATACTATATTTTCTTTGAATCAATGATGCACTTATTTGTCCCATACGAATGGCATAATTTAACACTTCATCATAAAGTATATCTTTTTGTTCAGCAGGAGCACTTCCTCCACCTTGTACACTAGAAGCACCTTCACCATTACTATCTAAATTAGTAAATTTATCACTATATCTAGGTCCATGACTTCTTTCTTTTACAAAATCAACAACTCTTGCTATTTCATCATCTGATACAAAACTTCCTTGAATTCTTGTAGGAGTATTGTTATCCATTGGTTTATATAACATGTCTCCTTTTCCAAGTAATTTCTCTGCACCTGTCATATCTAAAATAGTACGTGAATCTATTGATGATGAAACTGCAAAAGAAATACGAGTTGGTATGTTTGATTTAACAACACCTGTAATAATATCAGTTGATGGTCTTTGTGTTGCGACAATCAAGTGAATTCCTGCTGCTCTAGCAAGTTGAGTAATTCTCATAATAGATTCTTCAACTTCTTTAGCCGCAACTAACATTAAATCAGCAAGTTCATCTATAATTACCAAAATGAATGGCATCTTTTTAAGACCACATTCTGGTCTTTTCTTTAGTTCTTTTTCTACATATTCATTATATGTTTGAATATTTTTAGTTCCACTATTTTTAAATGTTTCATAACGTTCATCCATTTCAACTACTATTCTTTGAAGAGCAGCACTTGCTTTTTTAGGATCAGTTACAACTGGCATTAATAAATGTGGGATTCCTTCATAAACGTTAAATTCTACTTTTTTAGGATCAACTAATACCATTTTAACTTCATCTGGAGTTGATCTCATTAATATTGAAATAATAATATTGTTAATACAAACACTCTTACCAGCTCCAGTAGCACCTGCTACTAACATATGAGGTGTTTTATTTATTTCAACATATTTAACGTTACCCATTATGTCTCTACCTAATGGAGCTGCTAATATAGAACCTTCTAATTTCTTTTCGTGTCTCATTGCTTCCATTATTTCTCTCATAGAAACAGGAATAACTGTTTGATTAGGTATTTCAACACCAACTGTATTTTTTCCTGGAATTGGGGCTTCGATTCTAACTTCTTTTGCCGCTAAAGCAAGAGCAATTTCACGTGAAATACTTAATACTTTATTTACTTTAGTTCCTCGTTCTAAATCCATCTCATATTGAGTAACAGCAGGTCCCACATGTACTTCAATTACCTTAGCTCTCATACCAAAATCCATAAATACTCTTTCAAGAGTCTTTGTATTATTAGCAATAATTTCAGTTGAGTTAACTTTACCTTTATTTTTATTTAAATTAAGTAATTCAACCGGAGGTTTAACATAAATTTCATTACTTTCTTCTTCTGTTTTTATTTCAATAGGTTTTTCCATATTTCCGATTGTATCAGGCTTTTTTTGTTCAAGTTCTTCAACACTAGTAATAACTACTCTCTTATCAACTTCTGGTTCTTCCTCTTCTTCTATTTCATGAACATTAAGTTTTTTGTGCTCTACTTCTTCTTTTTCTTCTCTACTAAATATCTTCTTAATTGCTGATCCAATAGATCTAAATATATCAGCAATGGTTATATCAAATATCATTATAAGTCCAAATCCAGCAATTACGATCATAACAACGCTTGTTCCTTCAACATCAAATAATGAAACAAATACCCAAGAAGCACACGCTCCGATAATACCTCCACCTGTATTTCTAATTTCACTTTCAACATCAAAAGAAGTTCTAATATTTTCATATGTATTGATAATTATTTCTTTTCCTCTTATATTATTATTTTCTCGTATATAATTTACATGTGAAAATAACAATAATGCTAAAATTATTGCATATATTCCTATAAGTCTACCAGAAAAATAATCTGGTTTACTTCTTTTTGCAATAAAGAATATACCTAAAAATAATGTAACAATAAGCACTAAAATGTACCAAGTTCCAAATAAGAAAATAGAAAATTTCTTAACAACACTTCCAACTATTCCAAAATCTCCAAGACCTACTAATGAAAAAAGTATTAATATTAGTCCTTGAATTTCTTTCGAATATTGAAATCCTTTTTTAGATTCTCCTGATTGTTTTTTTCTTTTAGCCATTTCTACACCTAACTTTCCATCTTACTAAGAAGTTTTTTATGAATACCGGGTTCAACAATATTAAGTGCATTTAGTATTATTTCTAAGGATTCTTTATATTTTCCTTTTGTAAATGCTTTAGTTGAGGCAATTAATCCTAATTCTACTTCTCTATTTGTTGATCTATATCTATTACCATATACTATTGCCATTTCAGCCATTGCGGCAGTTTTAGTGGCACTTGATGCTGTTTGATAAAGTTTTAATGCTAAATCTTGAGCAGTATCTACTCTTAAATTAAGTGTTTTAATTGATATTGGTTTTTTTTCAATTTCTTTATTTATTTCACCAATAGCATCAACTGCTTCTTTAAGTTCAATATAAAATTTTTCAGGTATTACTGGTAAATTATAATCTTTAATTTTATATTTAGAATTATTAATTATATTTTTAATTTCAAATAATTGTTCACGAGCACGTGCTTCATCTTCTTTTAAACTACCTAAATTCTTAAGAGTTGTTTCTAGTTTATCTTCTACTTTAGATAAACTGACTGCTACTAACTCGCATTCATTATTTAATTTTGAATATGGCATTACTCTTGCTAAAGTTCTATCATTAATTAATTTAAAACTTTCTTTAACTTCTAATAGTTCTTTATTAATTTCATCTACAACTTTTATTTCTTCATTTGATAAGTCATATGTATCTTTAATATTATCTATTTCAGAATATAAATTTCTAACAATTGATGACATTTTATTTAATCTTTCACCAACATTAATTATTCCTCTTTCATATTCTCTTTTACCACGTTTCTCATTATCAAAATCAGTATATATTTTTTCATAATAATCAACTAAAGTTTTTAAATCAAATACTGAATCTTGTAAATTTAATACTTTTAATCTATCTAGTATTTCACTTATCTTTTTATTTGTTTCTGCTATATTATACTCAATATTTAAGTATTCAATATTATATCCATCTCTTTTTAATTTTTCTGCAATATTTTCAATATCTTTCATCTTTTTAGGAAGAATCATGTTAGATATCAAAAGAATTGTAGGAGCTTCTTCTACAACAATATTAATATTATTAATCATGTCATCTAATGCTTTTACTATACGTCCAAATTCATCATAACTTTTCTTTTGTATAGCAACTTCAAATGCACTAAATAATTTATCAATATTTTCAAATTGTAATTCTATTGGAGTAGTAACTCCACTATAATCATTTTTATGTTTATTATATTTGAATACTACTTCTCTATATAAACTCTTTAATTTAGTTACTGTTTCTCTATTTCTTTCTTCACTTTCTGTTAAATCTTTAATTTCGCTTAATAATTTAATTGATTTAGCTTTAACATGAAATATGTCTTTTTCTGCATTTAAAAGTAATGTATTTGCTTGATCATAATCAGCATTAACACATGCAGTTTCTGCTTCAACAAGTTCATCTGTTAAAAATGGTAAATCTACTTTTTCAAGTTCATCGAATCTTTTTTTCCAATCATTAACATCTGCTTGTATTTTCTTATTATTAGCAAGTTTCTCTGCTTTATCTAAATCAGTTATCAATGTAGAAGATATTATAAGATTTTTTTCAGTATTTAATTTGTCTAAATTATTAAGAATATTTTTTTTCTTTTTATTCTTAAAAATAACTATTAAAATAGTCAAAAATATTACTAATAACAAAAATACTATTCCAATTATTAATGTTGTCTTATTCATAATATCCTCCATATATCATTTTAGCACATAAATAAATATTTTTGTAGTCTTTTCCAAAATAAAATAAGGAATAATCCTTAATTTTACATTTTATTAGAAATAACTAATTATTTAATTTTATACTTTGATTTGATATTTAAAATAATAAAATCTCTTAGAGATTATTAAATTTTAGGTCTAAATAGTATATCAATAATTAAATTTTACCAATCTGATTTATTTTTTACTGAACAACAGATTGTTAGGTGTTATCACATCTTTTTAAAGGAGGTGATGCAAGTGACTAAAAAGGATTTTCTGATTTCATCATTAATCTTTCTTATTCTCTTACTTATTATTCTACTTTTTGTAGTTTTAATATAAAAAAGCACCTAACTAGAATTAGTTAGGTCTACAAAGTAACACCTGACATTCGAAAATCAGTTGTTCTCATAGAAATAGTATAATAAAATAGTTAAAATGTAAATGAATATTAAAAAATATCCAAAAATGTGTTGACAAAGTTTTTTTTATTTGGTAATATTCTTTGCATACGGTAAATTTAATCTAGAGTGTAAGCACTTATTTTTATAGGAGGGTTAATGAATTTAAGTGAAGAGGAATTTTCAAAAGAAAAGAAACATCTAGACTTAACTTTAAAACTTTTAAGAAAGCAAATATCTGCTCTTGCTCAAGACTTATATGATGATGAAGAAAAGCAACTGGAATTTAAAAAGTTCGTGTGGGATACGCGAGCTGAACTTGATCCGACTGAAATGAAAACTATTCTTTCAAATAATGATCAAGAAATAGACAACTTAGAAATGAAGGCAAAATATTATAGAAAACTTTATAAAATACAAAATTCACCATATTTTGCAAAAATAGTTTTTGAGACTAAAGATGATGGAAAGAAAGATATTTATATTGGACTTACCTATTTAACAAAAGATCAAGATAACATAATCTATGACTGGAGAGCACCAATCTCAAGTATCTTCTATGATTATGAAAGTGGTAAAGCATCATACGAAGCTCCAGGCGGAATAATTGAAGGATATCTTCATAATAAAAGACAATTTACAATTGAAGATGCAAAAATAAAAAGAGTTTTTGATTCAAAATTAAATGTTCAAGATGAATTATTACAAGAAGTACTTGCTAATAAAACTGATGAATATATGAAGAATATTGTTAACACTATTCAAACAGAACAAAATGCAATTATAAGGAATGTAAAAGATAAAAACTTAATAGTACAAGGAATTGCAGGTTCAGGTAAAACTTCAGTAGCGCTCCATAGAATTGCATTCTTACTATATAAAATTAAAAATTTAACAAGCGATAAAGTATTAATATTCGCACCTAACAAAGTGTTTAGTGAATATATCTCAAATGTACTTCCAGAATTAGGAGAAGAAAATACAAAAGAAACAACATTTAGTGATTTCTTAGAAACATATATAACAGAATATAAATCAATAGAATCATTCACATCATTTATAGAAAGATATTATAAATATGAAGAACAATTTATTGATTTAATAAGATTTAAACAATCAAATGAAATAATACCTGTTATAGAAGAATATATAAAGAATTATGTAAATAAAGCAGCCTTCACAGATGAAATATTTAATCATGAACTTTATATAGAAAAAGACAAATTAAATTACTTCTTAAAAGAAAGATACTCCTCTATTCCACTATTTGAAAGAATAGATGAAATAGCAAATAAAATATCAGAAATGGAATTTAGAGGTAACAAATCTAAAGCAAGACAAGTTAGAAAATGGTTAAGAGAAAGAATTAATATTTCCTTAGATATGAAAGAAATATATAAAGCATTCTTTAAAAGCAAAGAATTTATAGATTCTTATGGAAAAGAATTGCCAGATAGTTATATAAATAGGCTTGATGAAAAAAATATATCATTTGAAGATGCATGCTTATTTGTATATATGAAAAGTTTATTAACATTCTTAGGAAATGATTATTCAATTGAACAAACAATAATAGATGAAGCACAAGATTATAATATACTTCAATATATTCTTCTTAAGAAAATATTAAAGAAAAGTAAATTCACTATACTTGGAGACATAAATCAAACAATTAATCCTTATTATCAATACAAATCATTAGAAGATTTAAAAACAGTATTCAAAGACGGAAGTAATTATATAGAATTAACTAAAACATATAGATCTAGTCCAGAAATAATTGAACATGCGAATAAAATACTCGGACTTAACTTAGTTTCTGCTATTAGAAGGGATACAAAAATACCAGTTGAATTTAGAGAAGAAGATAATCTAAAGGAACAATTAATAAAAGATATAAATTCTCTTACTAATGATAATAAAAGTATTGCAATAATAACTAAAAATGATGTTGAAGCAAATAAAATATATAATTTATTACATAAAGATTTAGAAGATTTAACACTAATTAGTAATAATTCAAAAACATTTTCAAGAAAACTAGTAGTTCTTCCATCTTATATGGCAAAAGGATTAGAATTTGATGCAACAATTATTTATACAAATAAAGATAATAAATATACTTATGAAGAAAGATATTTATACTATGTATCATGTACTCGTAGTCAACATCATTTAATAATTTATAATAACAAATAAAAATAAACTCTAAAATGAGTTTATTTTTTAATTTTCTTCTTCATATGCATTTTCATCATATTCTTCTTCTAAACCTTCACCATAAATATCATCATCTTCACTATATGTATATGTAGATTGATCTATTTCATTAGTGGTATTATTTGTTTCTTTGTTATCATCTTTTTCTCCGCATCCCACTAAAAGTAAACACATTAGTATTGCTAAAACACATATAATAATATTTTTCTTCATACTTCCCCCTTATTTATATTTATAAAATCCTTCTTTTGTAGCTTTTCCTAATTTACCTTCTTCAATATATTTATTTAATATTTCTAACATACCATCATAATTATAAGGTAACATCATTTTCTTTAAAATTGGATCAAATAAGTTTGGAACTTTTTGATATTGCAATACTATATTTTTAGCTGTCTCTAAACCAACAACGTCAAGTATTTGGAAAGGTCCATGAGGTGCTCCTGTACCAAGAGTCCATGCTTTATCAATAGTTTCTGGATCAGATACTCCATTAGCAACTAAATCCATCGCACAAAGTAAGAATGGAACTAACATAGAATTCAATAAATATCCAGATTTTTCTTCTCTTGCTGCTAAAGGGACCATGTGAATTGCTTCTGCAAATTCAATTATTTCATTAAAGTATTTATCATCAGTTTCACTATGCTTCATTATTTCAGCAATATTATTTTTCCAAATAGAGTTTGCAAAATGCATTGCCAAATACTTATTAGGCCTTTTAGTATATTTAGCTAACTTAGATGGTAATAATGTTGATGAATTAGTTACAATAACAGTTTTTTCAGGAAGTAATGATGAGATTTGTTCATAGAAAGCAGTTTTAACATCAAATATTTCAGTAATAGATTCAATTACTAAATCAGCATCTTTTAATGCTTCGCTTTGATCATTTACAATTTTAATGTTATTAATTGCTTTATTTGCTCTATCAACACATTCTTCTTTTTTAAACTTATTTATATCAGCAATACCTCTTGCCCAATTATCTTTACTTTTTCCCTTTTCAGTGGCCATAAGTTTAATTGTTTCAAGATATGTGTGATGTATTTTCTTTAATCTATTATGTACATCTTCCTTAGAATCCTCCACACGAATTAATATTGTTACATCGAATCCAGAATATGCACTTTGATATGCTATTTGACTTCCTAAAACCCCACCACCTGCGACTACTATTTTTTTATATTTCATAACCTATCCTCCAGTATAATTATAACTTAATATTCTTGCTATTAAAAATTATTTTTAAATTAAAAATGTAAACTTTACTCTGCACAATCCATTGCTTCCATAAAAGTTCTTCCATTATCAAATGAATTATTATAAATTGAGAATAATCCTAATGTGTCATCTTTAGAATATTCAGTTTCATCTTTTTTTAAATATTCTTTATATTTAGAAACATTATCCCCTGGATATGATATATAAATATATATAATTTCATTATTTTCTCTATCTATTAATGCGTATTCATATTTATGAGCAAATCCATCAATAGTTATATAAGCGGGATAATTATATGATGAATTATCATATTTAATATTATTGGTATAATAGTTTGAATCAGATGAACAACTTTCGTATATAGTTATATTTATATTGCTAAGTCTTTCAATTTCATTTTCAAACATCTCATCATTATATTTTGCTCTTAAAATTATATATCCATCAGTGTCCAAAAGATTAGTTTTTAAAGATGAAGTAAAAAATGCATCTTGCATATTAGAACTATCTTCAGGAAATATTGATAATTCAGAATCCAAATCACCACCATATTCATTAAGATAAATGTACTTATTATAGTTATCTATTCCCTCTACTGTATCATATTTTCCTAAAAAAGATAACAATACAAGCCCAATAACAAATAATATTCTCATAATAATGGAAGCTAATATGCATAAAATAACAACTATAATAATTTTACTTGTTTTCATTTTTCCTCTTTTTTCTAATTAATAATGCAATTATTAATATAATCAAACTTGGTAATATAAATTCTAATGCTCTTACTAATATATTTGCACTAAATGGTGCTGAATAAGTAATATCATACTTTGAATAATCTATTAATGTAACAACAACAAATACAACTATTAATAAAATAGAAATTATATATGATACTTTTTCTTTTTTCATAATTACCTACTTTCCTAAACAATTATAACATATATTCGTACAAAATAAAAAACTCATTACTGAGTTATTTATTATATTTAATATACTTATTAATCCAAGATTCAAATTCATTAATATCTTGATATTTATCTAAATCTTCATCTTTTTCTGCATCTAAATATGCAACTATTTTATTATCACTAACTACTATTACAGTTGGAACATATTTAACATCCTTATATAGAGATGTTTTTTTATATTCATCTATGTTTATTGATAGAAAACTAATATTATATTTTTCCATATATTCTTTAAATATATTTTGACATGGGACTCTTAGTGAGCAAAAAGTATTATGAACAAATACTACATAATTTTTAGGGTTTGTATCTTCAAAATAATCACTTGTTATTTCAATATAATCATTACTACCATAATATATATTATCAAGTTCAACATCTCCAATAGTTTTAGAAGAACAAGCAGCTAACATGAAAATACAAACTATTAATATTAAAACTTTCTTATACATTATTTAACCTCTGTAAGTCTACTAAAATCTATATTATGATATGGAACTTTAGAAAAATCACATTTGTTTGTTCCTTCAATTACAGTACTAATAGCATTTTTACCATCATAACTCCAAAATCCACCAACGTTATATATTTTTGATGTATCCCATCCGAGTGCCCCTAACATCTGTTTTGTAAAGTTAGCATATCCACCTGCTCCACACATTAAGAATATAGTTTTATCTTTTGGAAATATATATTCTAGTATTTCCATTGATTCTTTATAGTTCGCAACATATTTGCCATTTTCTAATCTAAATAATGTTTTACCACTATATAAACCACTTACATTTTCCTGTCTTTTTTGTTCTACATATTCTTCTGGGAATTCTGTTAAATATGCATAAGGAATTACTTCAAATCCACGAACAAATCCAGTTAGATTTCTTTCTCCACCTTTATTCTCCCATGTTGCAGTATCTTCAAGCATTCTAACATCACGATACACAACATCACTTCTATCTAAATAATTATCAATAGTTTTTTCATTGATGTTTTTATCTATATCATAAACTCCTCTTAAGCCTTCAGATTTTTCTTGTGCTGGTAGAGGTCTTAAATTATTACATCCAAATATACAATAAGTTATTAATCCTCCAATAACAAAACCACATAAAATATAAATTAATTTTTTCATAACTTCACCTCAAAATCTTTTACCAATTTATTATATCACATTATTTTAATAAATGCGCTGTAATTATTGTACAACTATGTGAATTTATTGTAAAAATAATATTATCTATTTCACAATACCAATTCTTTCCATTTTTATACATTTTACAATTATTATTTAATAATTTATTTTTACAATAATTAACTACATCTTCATCTATTTTAAGATTTCTTTTAATTCTGTTTTCTCCCAATTTGGTAGTATGTAATTTAGATAAATTAGACAATAAATCATTTATCTTTAAATTCTTACATACATCATTAAATATTTCATCACTTCTTTTACGTAAGTAATTTGAATCACATATTAACTTATAAATTTCATCTGATAAATAATTATTAATAATATAATTAACTATTGTATAAGCGTATTTATAATTACCATTAAAATTATTCTTTAATGATTCAAAATCACAATTAGATAAATCTACTATATCATAATTGTATTAGTATTTTTATCTGTATCTGCTCTTACATAATCATGATACTCACCATATTTAGAAATTATATATTTTTTAAATTCATTAAATTCTACTATTCTAATATTAACCTTATTAGATAGCTTTTTTAATCTAAAGAATTTAAATATTCTTTTTTCATTTTCATTTATACAAGAAACAATATCATCAAAATACGAAATATATATTTTACTTTCTATAATAGAATTATTGAGTACTTTTCTCATAAGCTCACCAATAAAATTATAACATAAAAAAACAATAGTCATAAGACTAATGTTCTATTCTAAAGTATATGTACTTTTTCCTATTGTTAAATTATATTCTTGTTTTTCACCATTAGGACTTTCAATGATTAATTTAGTATTTCCAGTTTTATAGAATTTAGCACTTATACAATAATCATCTAAATCCTTTTCATATCTAACATATACTTCTCCTAAATCACTATTAGTTAAATATGTTTTATATGTATCATTAAAAGGTGTTTTTTCACTATTGCATCTTAATGTTGTCTCATAAACAGGAGCTTTTAATAATGGCTTTATTCCAAAGAATAATATTAAAATAATACTTACAGTTAGTCCAATATATTTTAAATACTTATTATTAAATATAACTAATGGATACATAATTAAAGTAAACACTACAAATATTAAATTAATTAAATGATGTGGGAAGGAATAAATTAAACCTGATAATGAATTACCAACACCATACCCTAACAAAACTAACATAGGAAGTAATATTAATAAACTATACCATTTTTCTTTCTTCATATAGTATCCAATATAACCCATTGGTAATGTAAGTATTGTCCATATAAACCAGTATTTATAATAAACAAATATATGCCATCCCAATCTGTTAAATGGAACTTCAGCCAAATAAATTAAAGGCTGACTTATTAAAAAGAATACAAAACATTTAATAGCTGCTTCTTTATTGGATTTAGAATTCATTATTATAAATATTCCACATAATATCCAAAAATCGAAATAAGTTGCCACATCAGTTATAGTTGTATCAAATAAACTGGGAATACTATTTAATAGTCCAACACTAATTCCAATTACCACTGCCGCAATAATTATTTTTTTCCATGTTAAATTTACTTCTCCAAATAGTTTTTTCATATCACTTTTCCTCTATTTCTTTCATTGCTTTTTCAGTTACTTCTTTTATGTATTTGTCTTTTCCTAAAGTATATTGATTCCTATCATCTTTATATTTTTCATATAATTCTATTTTTAATTTTTCATAACGTTTTCTTTCATCTTCATGTTTATTTAAATAGTCTCTAAAAGCAATTTGTTTTATTGCATTAATATCTCCTGTTTTATACACATGAATAAATGCTTTTACTTTTCCATCTTCTTCTTTACGAATTAGATAGTCTCCTCCCATTGTTGGTTCTTTTTTTACTGTATATATTTCTCCTTCAACTTTTGATTCAGTAAATACTTTAAAGTCTTCTAAATCATCAGTTTGAATATTTATATCAATTATTGGTTTAGACTTAATATTTTTTATACTAGTACTTCCAACATGATCAATTTGAAATATTTTATTACAATAAATTCTTAATAATTCTTTTTTTTCAGATTCATATATTTCATTATAATCATCTCTGTAGTCCATTATTTCAAGATATCCACGTTTTAAACCAACATTTTTCATATTATCTCCTTATTTATTGTCACTAACCATTTCCTTTTTAAACACTATAATTGATATTATTAATACAACTAAGGTATATATAGAAAATACAATAATATTTCTTAAAGATATAATACTCAAATCATTATTAAGTATTCCTTTGATTATATTAAGAGCACTTTCAAATGGTAATATTTCACATATTTTGGCAAATCCTTTTCCTACTAAATCTTTTGAAAAATACATACCACTTGTAAAACATACTAACTGAACTATTACACTACCTACACCACCAGATGCTTTTTCACTAACTATACTTCCAATTAATATACCAAGTGAAATAAATAATATAGATACTACTAATGATATTAAAATAGTAAATAGAATATTTATACTAAATTTAAGCCCTAATAATATCGCAACTATAAAGAATAAAACATCTTGAACAAGTATAATTGGAACCAATGATAATATATATCCAAGAATATAATCACTAGATTTCATTGGAGATGTTCCAAGTCTTATCAATAGTGAAGTACCCCTATCTTTTGCTACTAAAGTTGAAGTAAATAATGTTATAAATGAAAATCCAAATAATATAATTCCTGGAGTAAAGTTTTCTAATTTATATGCTTCTTCTGGTATATCAAATTGTTGAAATATGAATAATAAAAATATTGGTAATGCTATTTCAAATATTAAACTTAGTGGATCCCTAATAAGCTCTTTAAAATTTCTTTTGGCAAAATTTAACATTCTCATTATAATTCACCCCCAGTAGCAATATTTACAAATGCATCTTCAAAATTCTTTGCTTTAGTTTTCTTTATTAATTCTTTAGATGTTCCAATATCTACTAATTTTCCATTCACCATAATACCTATTCTATCTGATAAGTTTTCAGCTTCTTCCATATAATGAGTTGTTAAAATAATAGTAATTTTACCTTTTAAAGAAGTAATTATTTTCCATAAATCTTTTCTAGCAATAACATCTAGTCCAAGAGTTGGTTCATCTAAAAATAATATTTTAGGATCATTTATTAAACTAATTGCAATAGATACTTTTCTTTGCCATCCTCCTGATAAAGTTTTTGCTCTTTTATTTAATACTTCTTCTAATTTAAATAATTTAATTAATTCATCTATCTTTTTATCTTTATTTTTTATTTGATAAACACCAGCCATAAATTCTAAATTTTCTTTAACAGTTAAATTAGGCGCTATAGCAGTTTCTTGAGGAGATACATTTAATATTTCTTTTATTTTAAATATATCTTTCTTCATATCCATTTTTTCTATTTTAATATCACCATCTGTTGGTAATATTAGTCCAGATAACATTTTTATTGTAGTAGTTTTACCTGCTCCATTAACCCCTAATAAAGCAAATAATTCTCCCTCTTTTATTTCTAAATTAATACTATTTACTGCTACTTTATCTTTAAATTTTTTAGTAAGATTTTTAACTTCAATTGAGTTCATACGTTCCTCCTAAATATTATTTGCAATATATGTTATTCCAATCATAATTATAATAGTAATTATGATTAAAATAAATACTAATATATGTTTTTTCTTTTCTGAATATAATGTTCCAATAAATTCTCTAATAAAAGCATTAATCCAAAAATATACTTTAGTTTTAGAACCAATACCTTCTAATATTAATCCTTGTTCTGTTGCAATTAAACCTGCTCTTAAAACATGATAATTAGTTGTAGAAAATGCTATATTTGCATTTTTCTTTTTGATTAATTTATTTGAAAATTTAATATTTTCATAAGTGTTTTTAGATTTAGAATCCATTAAAACATTTTTTTCACTTATACCACTTTTTAATAAATAATTTTTCATAGCTTCAGCTTCAGAAATAACTTCATCATTGCCTTTTCCACCAGATGGTATAAATATTAAGTCTTTACCAGTTTCATTTAATTGTTTATTTCTAAATTCAATTGCTTTATCAACTCTACCTTTTAATAATGGGGTTAATGTTCCATCTTTTTTAATTTGACATCCTAAGATTATAATATAGTCTTTGTTATATTTAATTTTCTTTCTTACAGATTTAATCGCAATTACAATTGTTCCAATAAGTATACATTCTAAATAAGCAATATTTAAATAAATTAGTGTTTCAACAAAACTGTATATATATGGTCCTGGTCCATTTAAATTGTAAATATCGATTTTTTGTGATTTCATTAAAATACCATATACCCAATCAGGTAATAATGTTGATAAACAAATAAAGATTCCAAGAAATAATCCTAATAGATTTCTTAATGATAATCCTTCTTTTCTAATTAAATTAATATTACTAATAGTTACTAAAATAAATGTAATTACAGCTATTGGAAATAAAATGTATGATATAAATGACATAGATTTAATAGTTTTTTCAATTGTATCAAACAATCCATAATAATTAAATATTGAAAGAAAATTACTTAAAGTTAAAAATGAAATAAATATTATAATACCTAGATATGCAATATTTTTATATTGATATAAATTTTCTTTTTTAAAATTTCTATATCTACTAATAAGAATATATAAAATATATACTAATAATATTGTTAATGATATTGGAATTATTTCAGAAGCAGTTGATTTACCAAAATAATTATTATCTGTTATTATCATACTCTTATGGACATATAATAATTTTTTTTCTTTATAATCACCATAATCAGAACTTAAAAATACTCTACCTGGTTTTTTAGATTTAATTTTTATAATATATTTATCATTATTTTTTATTTCTTCCAAAACTTCTATTTCACCAGAATCACTAATTATTTCAATATTATTTACTTCTTTTCCATTTGTATCAAAGCTTAGATTATAAGTTCTTCCAAATATTAGAATAACAACAAAAGATATAATAAATAATATAAATGATAAAACAAATGTTTTAATAATATCTTTCTTCATATAAAGTCCTCTCTAATAATATTATATCATATTAAAATAAATTAAAAGTTCGAATTTGACAGTTCGAACTTTTAATAATGTAATGACTCAATTTGTTCATATATAATACATTCATTACCTTTTAATCTTGTATGCTCTTCATCACAAATATATCCCGATACTTTATCAATAATTTTATCTAAATTGATACAGTGATCATTATCAATTAAAGTTGCTTTATCTGGGCACATTCTTTCATGTATTAGACCAGCTTTTTCTATAACTATACATTTATTACCTTCAAGAATCATATTTTCATCATCACACTTATAGCCACTTATTATTGGTTTAACATTTTTTAGTACTGTATAACACTCATCATCTTTTGTTCTCTTATTACTATTATAACCATTTGGGCACATGTATACACCTTCTGCTGAGTCCCAACAGAAACCTTTTACTTTTATTTTTCCAGGGCAACCAGAAGATATAACTGGAGCCTTATGCCAATAGCATTTTCCATTATATGACATACGTTCTGTTGGATCACTTGCTGGTAAATTACAAACAGTAACTGGACGTGTAGTTTTTGTATCAACACATACTACTTCTCTAGCAGGACCAGATTCCATAGGAGCCATGCCAACTTCACCTTTTGTTTTTACCATACCTTTAGAGCATATATAACTTTCTACTGATGCATTAATATAGTTTTTCTTTATACAATCATTGGCTTCTAGAGTAAATCCATCTGGACATGAAACATTTCCAGTGTCTATTACACCTGTTTCCTCATAACATTTTCCTTTATATTCAAAATACCCACTTGGACATACCTCACCATTTCTTGCTGCTTTTTTACCAGCTTCCTTAAAACACCAAGATCCTTCTAACATATATCCATCAGGACAATAATTACCAGTTTCTTTAGTATCTTTAAGTTCATCTACTGGTTTATTAGAGAAATCTTCAACACTAATATTTTCTTTATCACTTATTATAGTTTCAATATAAGATACTTTGGCAGGACTAATATTATACTTTTTAGCAAGTTCTTCATCTTCTTTGGTAACTGATTCCACTACAACAATCTCTACTCTTTTTTGTTTAACTTCAAAATTTTTTTCTATGTTTTGTTTTACTTTTTCATTATCAACATTTCCTTTTGAATATAAAATTATTGCAACATAATCTTTTTCGGCATAACCTTTTTCAATTACATTATTAGTAATTGATTTTAATGTTTCATCTAAAGTTTTACCTTTTAAATTATTATTAATAATATCTTTAGCATCATCATTTAAAGCAATAACTTTTACTACTTTATTATCTTTGTTTAAATTAATTTCAATACTAGGATTAATATCTAAAGTTATTATAGAAATTATTTGATTATTAATATGCTCTACATAACCATATACTCCCACTACTAAAAGTAATATAACTAGTATTAATGGAATTATTATTTTTTTCATATTCTTCACCTATTTTATTTTATCATAAAATAAAAACTCTAATCAATTAGAGTTTAATAAATAGTCTTATCTTCTTTATTTTTAAATTCATTAAATGTTTTAATAGTTTCATCATGGTCAATACATTTTAATTCTAAAGTTTCATTATTATCTTTCATATTCTTAATAAAATCATATATAAAATCATCTCTAAATCCGATATTCTCTGCATCAACAGAAGTATTACCATAATATATTTTTTTAATATTAGCCCAAATTGATGCTGAAAGACACATTGGGCAAGGAAAACAAGAAGTATATAATTCACAACCACTTAAATCATATGAATTAATATTTTTACATGCATCTCTTATTGCCATCACTTCAGCATGTGCTGTGGGATCATTATTTTTTAAAACGTGATTAGAACCTCTTCCAATAATTTTTCCATCTTTTACTATACAAGCGCCAAAAGGTCCTCCTACATTTGTTTTTAAATTATCATCTGCTAATTCTTTAGCAACTTTCATATATTGATTCATAACTAATCACCATGATTATTATAGCATAAAATTAAACTCGAACATATTCGTTCGAGTTTAATTATTTCTTTTATTTGATTTTTTTGTTAATTTAGGTCCATTTTCTTTTTTAGACTCTTCTATTTGTTCAAATCTTCTTATAACAGCAAATGGATCTTTAACTATTCTATTTATTGCTATAGTTTCCTCACCAGGTTTTACATTATTAACTCTAACTTCATCTGGAGAAATATCATATCTTGCTAATTCATCATAACAATAATCAATATCTTGAGTTAAACAAGCTTCAAACCAGTACTTAGCAACCTTAACATTAGAGTTTCTTATTTTTGGCTCTGTATTTAAATTAGTTGTCTCTTGTTCAACACTTAATTTTAAATAAGAATCATATATTGGTGAAATATCTTTATAGTGTTTTGTTTCAATTGTTGTGGGTTCACCATTTTTACCAGGAATCATATGAATTATATACATTTCAGTTCCATAAATTGATATATCTGCTGGAACAACTTTACCATGTATAATTTGTAATTCACTAATTCCTTTATTAGCTACTCTTTGTCCACGACGTATTATTATATCAACACTATTTTTATCATTAAACCAACCTGTCATTTTACAATTCTGTGTATTATCTCTTGTTTGATACCATTTATCATAATCTATACAACATACTAATTGTAATTTTGGTAAAGTGATGTTACCATCTGTTCGTGTTACTTCTTTAACAGCAAATACTGGTATAGTATTTTTTTTTAAAGTACCTTCTAAACAATCAGCAGCAAATGTTGATAAATCTTCAAGACATATTTTTTTAAATAAATTTTCTTTTAAATTTTGTTTTTTCATAATTATCCCCCTTTAACGGCTGTTTATTATAACATATTTAATCATTTTTGTAAAATTAAAACATTACATTATTATTTTAAAAAGCCTTCAATATTAATTTTTTTTACTCTTCCTCTTCCTTTTTCACTGTTATTTTCACTATAACTCGGAGTATTATTAACTATATTGTTTCTTTTAGACTTACTTTGTTGTATATTCATATGTTTTATTTCCTTAATCTCATAAGATTTAGGACTACTTTTTGGTTTTTCACTAACAAATTGACAATAAACACTAGGTGCATGCTTACTTTCTTTACGACCAGCAACTATGCAATAAATTACGGTTGTTGCCATACAAATGATTCCAATAGCTACTGCTGCTAATAATAGTTCCATTTTTATCTCTCCTTTCATTAAACTTATTTTAATTATTCTTTAATTTTTTCTCCAATTGTTTTAATATTTCTTTATCTTTTAGTCTATTTTGCTTTTTCTTCCATTCATACTCATATTCTAATGTTGAACATTTGTATCCATCAATTAATACATAATCGATTTCTTCTAAATTATCTTTTAAAACTACTTCTAAATTATCATTAACCACATAATGATTTGGATATGGTTTATTACTTTTTTTAATTTCAAATAGCCTATTTAACTCATTAAATGCTTTATTATTCACATATAAATCAATATCTTCTGTAGTATCTTTAACATTTTGAAGTAATAGGCTACCTCCAGCCACTATAATAAAATCTTTATTATTTAGATTTAAACTTTCTAAATATTCTTTAAATCTTTCTTTATTAAACATATATTACTCCCAGAAAAAAACATAACCTTTTTTTCCTTTTGAAAGAACTCTTTTAGCTGCTTGCTGTTTAGGAAGATCTACAACTACATCCTTGCATGAAATTGTACTATCATATACTTCTTTTCCACATATTATGCATGTCCTTTTAGCTCTCATTTCTCCATCGACATTTACTAGTTCTGCACCATTTGATAATCTATGTCCTTGAATTACACAAATTTCATCATTAACCTTAAAAAAATCTTTTTGACATCCTTTTAAGTAAGATATGCTATCATCTACACTTTCGACAGCATCATAAAATCTTCTTGCATAAAACTCTCTTTTATAAAATAAATCGTTAAGTTTTCTTTTCTGTTCATCATTTAAATGTGGAAAATTATTTTGCACACCAAAATTTCTCAAATCTTCTTTGTTTGATTCATCAGTTTGCTTATCCGTGGTTGCAGCTTTCAATTTATTTCTAGTTGCTTTTAATTGTTTTAATACTCTTTCATTTAATTTTTTTCTATAATCATCACTATAATAACAATAATCACCCATAATAAACCTCCCATATGTTTTAATATTATATACATTTTATTTTTTATTTTCAAGTAATATAAAATGTGTTATAATATAGGACGATTTATCAAAGGGGGGAAAATAAAAATATGGAGCAAGATAATCAAACACTAACTTTGGATAAAAAAATTTTTATATTAAGCCGATCTTATAATTATTATGCTAAAAGTAACATGGGTAATAATTTTCAAAAAACAAGAAATGGAAAAGCTATAAAAATTCTACCAAGTATAACAGAAGAAGAAGCAAAAATAATTTTTAATAATCCAGAAGTTCAAAGTGCTATTTTTGGTATTGAAAATACTGAAATATTAAGAACTATTTTTAGGAAAGTTCCAGCATTTTTTCAAGAAATAATGTTTAGTAATGAAAAAATACAGGACCATCTATTAGCACCTAGACAATCATTAACTAGAAAAAAATTATTCGAAATATATAACACAAGTACCATATTTTTTAATGAGAAAGAATTAAGATCATTAGCAAACTTTTTACATACAATAAAAAGTCCAAAAATATATGATCAAGTTATTGAAAGCAAATACTTTCAAAGAATTGTTGCATTATGTTCTGAAGAAGAGCTAAAGCCATCTTTTTTTAGAGGAATGAATACAGAAAAATTATTTTATAATATGATTTATGACGATGAGATATATAAAACAAAAGTTTATAGAAAAAAAGCTATTCATGAAATACTTAATGGAGTAAGTAATCATATCTTATTAGCTGATGATTATGATAAAGTTGTAAATCCAGTAGGACTTATCAAATGGAAAAGATGGAAATCTTTTGAAAAAGAAAAAGTTATTGTAGATAAAAGAACTTTATCCCTAATGACAAGTGAAATGATAAATGAACTGTTAGAATTTGAAAATGTTGATACAAATTTTATAAAAGAATTTTTAGAAAAAGATACTCCTGAGTATCTTAAAAATAACAATTATGATTTTAAAAAAATATTTTCACATTTATTAAATGGTAAATATTTATGTTTTAATAATATTGATTATATATACTTTGGTGTAATTATTGAAGAATGTGAAAAAAATGAAGTAATAAAAAATAATTTTATAGATTTTGTATATAGAATCTTATGTAACACACAAGAATTAGATGAAAATGAAGTTAGAATTGTAAAAAATGCATTGTATAATAGAATGAAAATAAATGCAATCACAAAAGAAGATTATCAAAAACTATTCTACTCTCCTAATATATTAAAAACTATATTTTACTTAAAATTTGGTAAAACATCACACAGAATGGATTATTTAAATGGTATATCATTTAAGCAAATAATGCTTTTAAATGTTAAGCATATTAACCAAATATTAAAATTACTAAATATTGATAACGAAGATGAATTATCAAATACATATAGCTATGCAATAAAATTATATTTAACCTTTGGATTAGAAAGAACTTTAAAAATATTAAATGGTGATTATGGTAATTTAAATAGAACATTTTTTAATAATGTTAGTTCTCTAAAAGTTAATGGTATTAAATTTACAAAAGAAGGAAATAAATATTTACCCAATATATCTAATGAATTTATTAATTTTATGTTTGCAAATCAAAAAAGCAATCACTTTATTGATATGCTTAATAATCCAACGAGTGATTTAAACAAATATTGGAGTTATTTATATAACAATTTTGATGAATTAAAAGAAAAATGTCATGGATTAATTACTTTAAAAAAATTAAATATTATATTTAAAAAGTTTTCTCCATCAAGAGATATTAATGATGTTTCTCCGGATAATTATAAATTAACAGAAAATGATATTTTAAATGATATATGTCTTGGTAATAAAACAAGATATTCTAATGGTGAAATATATAAATCAGTATTGGATATTTATGAACAAATGAAAAAAAGAACAGAATCTAGCATTCCTTATGTTAAAGGTAATTGCTCAAATGGTTACTCTTATGAAATGATGAAATTAAATGATCCAATTGCATTTACATTAGGTTATAAAGGAAATTGTTGTATAAGAACAAATGATATAGCACATAATCACTTACTACATGCTACATTATGTAGAAATGGCAGAATATTAATTATTTATGATAATAATAATGAAATTGCTGGATTTGCCCCTTTAAAAAGAAATGGCGAAGTATTAATTGCTAATAGTATAGAGTGCACTCATAAAGTAAAAAATGATCAAGCAATAATAGCATTTTCTGAGGCAATTAAAGACATTGTTAATGTATCTCAAAATAATAAAGATGAAGATAGTCCTATTAGTTTGGTATGCATAGGAACTGAAGCGTATGCTAAACCAAACGGAACACCATTTCCTAGTGATATTAAAACACCAACAATTTATGAAAAAAATGATGCAAAATATAGAGATACTGATCAATACCATGGACATTTAACCATAATATATAAAAAGCCTAATTTAGATTTAACTAAAATAAAATATGGAAATCCAAAATGTAGTTATCAAGATCCAAGAACTCAAATTTCTTATTGTGATTTTATGCATGATTCAAAAAATGAACAAGAAAAAGCATTAAAGGTAATTAATGCAATTAGATATGCTAACTCAGATTTAGAACAACTAGAGAATTTTAAATCATGTGGAAGACATGATATTGTTTATTGTATATATAATGATGATTGGTATATTGTAGAGACATATAATGGAAATATTTATGGAGACTATTTAAAATATGATGAAAGAGCTATAATTGAATATAATACTGCTTTAGAAGAATTTAAAAATAGTTTTGCACATGAACAAAATGGCCAAAAACTTGTTAGAAAATTATAATTTAAATCCTTTATATAACTTTCTAGTCATAATTTTTTCTCCTACATTATCTGCCAAATAAAATTTTGATACAGTTTCAAAATCTCTTTGCATTGAATTGTATATTACAACGCTGTTTTCAAAATATTTATTAATTGCTTCATAGCTAATATGATGATCTATATATTCAATAGCATTATTATTTAATATTTCAATTAATCTACAATAATTAAAGTGTCTATTATCAAAATGCATTTTACTTCGACCATTTTCATAACTGATGTACCATACTAATATGTGATATAGATTTGGATTACGCATTGAACCAGTATATTCTATAACAAGAATACCATCTTTATTTAATCTATTATATTCTTCTAAAATCATGTCACTTACTTCTATAGTTTTATCTAAATCTTTATCATTCATAATAGAACATCCTCCATTAATAAAAATATTAAATATATAGTGTATTTTTATAAAAGAAAAAGATATTAATTAATATTAAAACTAAATATCTTTTACTTACGATAACGTATGTTTTATAGGTCTTAATAATAAAATATTTTCCTTATCTGAAACTGGGAAATAAAATTCAGCATTACCACTTTCAGTTTTACAAAAATCATTATATTCCATTATTGTACGTTTTTCCATACTATCAAGAAAAACAAAATTAAATGAATTCATTAAAGCTTCATAATATTTTTGGGTTGATTGTAACCCTTGATTTAGTTTAACAAACTCTTTTTCTTTATTTAAGTTCTCTATTAATTTAATAGCCGCTGTTGGATTACTATCAAGCAATTCGTTTATTCTGACTTTATAGTTTTCCAAATTTACATTACAAACTTTTGGTTCTTCAACTACATATTGCACAATATCATATAAAGCACTTTCATTTCCTTCTAATAACGTCTCTATTAACTCAGCTAATCTTGGATAATGTATAATAATATAATCATATTTATATACAGGCTCATCACTTCCACAATCTCCATACGAATGAGTTTTTCCAGTATTTGTTTTAGAAGTAACATATACTTTACTTTTTCTAGGCTCTCCCTTTGGATCAGAACAGCGCTCTTCTATTATGTGTTCTTTTATACCACAATTATTTATCAAATCTAATACAATTTTTTTTAATTCAGTTCTATTAAAACCCACATTATATTTTTTAATTCTGTCACCGCCATCTTCAAAATATATCATCTTTTATAAATCCCTCCTATGCATTGTTATTTTTTTTATTAGGAATTTTTCTTTGTAATTTTTGTATTTGTTCTTTAAGTTCATCTATTTCGACTTCTGGTGGTTTATTCTCTACTGTGCTAGCGCATCCACAATTCATACATTTTCTTTGCCATTTAGGAATCTGTACTTGATTTGAAGTTTCTTTATAAAATCCTCTATCAGTAATATCAGTTGGACCAGATGAAACTGTTTTAGTACCTATTATCTCCTTCCAAGGTCCCCATTCATGACCATTAGCTTTGCACATTTTTCGTTTAGCATTAATTTTAGAATTATTTACTGACTTTATTGAATCAATTCCCATTTTTGTTTCCCTTACTTGCTCAAAATAAGTCTTATAATCCCATATAATTTCATAATAAGCAGTATGCCATTCATCAGACCTATATTCTATATCTCCCAAATACATACAGTATTCACTTGCAAAGGAATTAAAGCCATCAAATCCTAATGCACGAATTTCTTCATATCCTTCATCAGATTTGCAAAAAAATGGGCTTCTAATTCTAATTGTTAAAATTCCGTTCCCTACACTTTCTTTTGATTTTAATTTTTCTTCAAATTTTTTAAGTAATATTTTAAGTAAATGATTTTGTTTCTTCTTTTCTTCTGTACTTATAGCTTTCGTTGGTTCTGACATATTGTATGCTTCCATACTTAGATTAAAAATTTGTTCATCATATTTCATATAAAACCCTCCTATATAATTTATTATTATAATTAATAATTACTTTAATATCAAGTTTATATTAAAAAAGATATCAATTTTGATTAAAACTAATATCTTTTTTAATTATCTTTTTCTTGTTAAAGTTAGACCTTTTTCTTCTAAACACTCTTGAGCATATTTAATGTCATCTTGATTTGCATTGTACTGTGATTGAAGATATTCTTCTAATTTGCCTTTTTTATAAAGTCTTTTTAATTTTCTTTTATAAGATTCTAAATCATAATACATTTGAGATTGTTTATCAACTTTTTCCAATTCTTTAGAATCATCAATTAATATTGCTTTATGTAAAGTTTCAGGTTTACTATCTTTTTTTGATTTATTTAATTCATCTAATTTAGTTTTCTCTTTTTCTAATTGCTTTTGTAAACCATCAATTGAGCTTTTAAATCCTTTAGATTTTTTCTTTGATGAATGGCTACCTAATAAAGAAATACCTGTACATGGTAATGAAAAAATTAATCCAATTACTGTTGGTGCAAACCAATTATTACCATTAAAGCCAAATATAGTAGTTGCACTTGTTTCAAGTGGATTAATCCCCATTAATAGTTCTAATATTGGTGTCCCTACTATAGCTATTATAGGAAATAATAATGCAATTATTTTTTCAAATGTTGAATTGAATAATGCCATTTTCTTCTGTTTTTCTAAAGAACTAATCTCACTTTCTATTTTTTCAACAACGTTTTCTTTAACTAATATTTCATTTAAATTATCACAATAATCATTTTCAGTTTGCTTACCATTCTCATCTGAAATGATTACTTTATCATCAACGCAAATATAACCTTTATTCATAATTATCCCTCTCTATATAGTCCTATATATTAACACTTTCTATTATTTATTTCAAGTTTACATTTTAAAAAAAGATATTAGCTACGATAACCAATATCTTTCTTATAAATTCTATATATTATTTTCTTTTTACTAATGATGGACTACTACTTTCTATTTTTACTTCATCTAAAAATGAATAATCAATAGGTGATTTCATAGACATTATTATTGATCTTTTCTGCTTTAATAATCTTATTACATCTTTTTCAGCAACTCTCATCATATTTAAATAATCTAATAGTTCATTATCATATACCATGTACTTAACACCATAAAAAATTGCTTGAGCCATTGACATATTAGAACCTTCTTTAGTTTTTGCTTCTAAATTTTTTTCTTTTTTAATGCTCATTAATGATGACCTTGTAACTACAGTATCCATAACGCAATCTGTAAGAGAGTTTTCATACCAAGGTGATTGTTTTTTATTATATCTTTTTTCTAAACATAATTGAGCCAATTTTAATCTAGCAATGTCTTCTTCTGACTCATTTCCAGAATTAATTCTATCTCTTATATTATTTAATTCTCTTCTAATAAATTTAGTAAAAAAACTTTTTTGACTATCGCTATTGCATAGCATATTTTCACTATACATTAAATTACCATGTTGAGAGCATCCTTTGTTATAAACTTTTGTAAAATATAAATACATAAGTAATTGTGCATCAGGGTTATCTTGGATTAAATATTTATTTATATCATTTCCTCTTTTTTGAACAGCTTCTTCTTCGTATTCCATAAATTCATGAATACTACTTCCTGAAGATAATCTTTTTTTAATTTCAGCATACGCTCTATTCTCATCTTCATCACTTAAATCTTTAGACAATACCATAAAAGATAATCTAGAAACTGGTAAGCTATGAATGTTTTTTATTGCTGACATATATTTCTCCTTTTATTTTAATTTATTTATCGTTCTTTGTTAAATTTCTTGATTTGCCTTTGTAATTCTCATACATTAATTTAGCCCATGTATTCAAATCAGTATGTAAAAAATATTCAATGTTCTCAGCGCTTTCATTGATATAAAGAATATCACCATATGAATTAATACATTCAGCAGCTTCTAAAGCACTTAAATTATATTCATTTCTTAATTTATCACTTATAAGTATAAGTGCTGTTAATAAATTAGTATCCATTAGTTTCCTAGGGTAATTATTTGTATTACTAATTAAAGTTTCAATTGATATTTCTTCATTTAATCCATATGGAATTAAATCTTCCAAAATTTTAGCTAACTTTTTCTCTATTTCTTCTTGCTCTTTTTCTGTTTTGGCGTCATCTAATTTTTGTTCTAATACTATTTTTTTATAATGTAAGTTTAATAAACGATTTCTCTCTTCTTCATTTATTCTTTTTGATTGATATAGTTCATTTATTCTATATACAATCAATAAATCTATATTCTTATATGAAGCTTCTCCCAAAACAATATTACATTCATATTGACTATTCATATATTTATTAGCATAAGCAAGTAATTCTGTTAATGATTCTTTATTATTCATATCTTCTCCTTTATATTTAAAAATTATTTTCTTAAGCCTAATATAAGGCCTTTACCTTTTTCAGATTCCGCCAAGCATGCAGGTGTATCAACACACATTTTATATAATGCATCTTCACCTAAGAACTTTTTAGAGTAATTAAAACTTCTTTGTGAGAAAAAGTAACATACACTTCCATCTACACTAATAACTTTTTTTTCTGAAGGAATTGGATTTTTAGTTTCACCTATTACAACATATTGCTTTTTCTCATATTTTTCTAATTGATCAAGGAGAAAAGTTATATTTTTTATAGGCATAGTTTGCTCTGAATCTTTTTGCTTTTGAGTTAATATCTCATCAGAATTTAAAATATATAAACTTAATCCATTTGTTAAAATAATTTTATTTTCATCAATATAGCCAAGCCCTAAATTATTAACTAGATAAGAAGATAATGCATTTCTTGCATTTTTTAAATAATATTTTGCTTTTTCTCGATCTACATATTGTCTTAATTTATTTAAATCATTTTTACCCAAATATTCAATTATTTTATTATAAGATTCATAATCGATCATAAACCCTCCTCATAGTAATTTCATTATACAATATTGAATTTAAAAATTTCAAGTTAAACAATTATGATATTTTTGTATTTGGCTTTAATGATAAAGATATTCCTTCTTGATTATTAATAACTTTTTGATATTCTTCTTCAGTAAGTTCTTCAAAAAAGAAACTTCCCAACATTAATTCTTCACCATTATCATCAATAATAACAAAATCTTCAACATCACCATATCCTATTGCTTTTATAACTCTATATATTTTACCTCTTTTTATATTCTTTAAATCCTCATTATTTTCATTAAACCAAGGATTCAGAAATTCTCTTTCAGATATCTTTAAAAATCCTTTAACTTCTCTTTCTCCAGTATATGGAAATACATCAATATTTCTTTTAAAAACTTTATTCATTTTAATCTCCTTACAACTTAATTATACACTGTCAAATATATATTTCAAAAAAAAGATATTGTTAATTTAGTCCAACTATACATTTTGAAAAAATCTTATCTTCTTGAATAAATTGAATTCTTTTTTCTTTTATAAGATTCTCAATTAAATATTCTGTAAAAATTCTATATTTTTTTAAAAGAATTAAAACTATTTCTACAATTGATATTTTTTCATATTCCTTTATAATGTTTATAATTTCTTTATAAATATATTCATATTCAATTTCTATTAACTTATTATTTATAAAAATATGTAATTTGCTTCCGTCTTTTGTTAATTCATTCCATTTATTAGCTAAATTGTTAATTTCATTTTTATCTAATTTATGTTCAAGTGATGAAAGTTCATCTAATTCTTCACTAGTCATCACTCCTGTATTTATACATTCATTGTTATATTCATCTGAGTATAATACTTCTATAAAATCAACTTTGTCTTTAACATAGTAACAAATAAATAATAAAAACAAATAATTATCTGGATCTACATGACTGCTCCATACTCTTAATTTATTATTATTTTTAATTGCATTTTCTAATTTTTCTATTGATTCTTTAATAGATATTTTTTTATTACAACTTTTTAAATATATAGTTCCATTTGTAATATTTCTTAAATCAGAATATGTAAAAGGTATTGAAAATTCAATTAACTCATTATTTCTTAAAGAACTTTTTTCAAATTCATTTTTATAAGCTATAAATAATTCGGTTGTTTTATTCATAACAAAATCTCCCTTAAATATTTTAAAAGTAATTTAAAACCTTATAATAAAACTATTTTATTAATCCATTTTTTAAACAATATGGTACTACTTCATTTTTTAAAGTATTAGATAATATATCTGTGCCATCACTTGATTGATACCATTTAAAACTTTCAATTTCTTCTGATTCAGTAAGCTTTCCTTGTAATAATCCATCGTATTGAAACACATAAAAATGGATAGGTGTTTTTCCATCACTTGTTGCTATTTCATCAAATTCCATTACTAAATTAATTAGTTTTGGATTAAATATTGCCTTATCACCTAACTCCTCATGACATTCTCTAATAGCGGCTTCAAGTGGAGTTTCACCATCTTCCACTCTACCGCCTATCATCTGATAAGTTTGTCTTTTTCTTGGTTTATCTATTAATAATTTTTTATCTTTAAAAAACATTGTTCCAACAACATTCATAAATTTACACCTCTGTTAATATAATTATAACATTTTTTTAAGTTATATTTCAAAATTAAAAGATATTGATTTGTGAATCAATATCTTTTATTCATTATTTTAAATCATTAAGAACAATCTAATTTAAATATTACAAATTATTTTCTAAGTAAGTGTTCTTTATAAATATTTGCACACTCAACTATAATGCTTGTGTCATTATCATTTAAATTTAACATATGACACAACTCTTCAATATTTTCCACACCAGTTTGTTCCCTTAATTCAATTATTTTTTCTACTTCGTAAATATAATTAACTATCCTATTGGGATCAGATATTTTATGATTTGAGCCACTAGCATCCATGTATTTTTCTTTTATAACATATGGCTTCATCTTTCTATTTTCCAATTCGGATGCAAGTAAATAACAACGATTTATTTCATCCAGCCATGCTCTTTTCAAATAATATAATTTTTTCAAATCTACTTTTCCATTTTCTTTTTTAATGTCATAGTCATTTGGATTAATTGGTTTACCATAAACCACAACACTCTTTTCTAATGGCTTTTGAGGTTCCATATATATTGGCACAAAACTTTTATTACTTTCTGCTGAAAAATAAAATGCTCCTCCAGGAATGGTATTCAAATGATAATCTTTTAATCTTAACATTATCTCTGGATCTACATGCCTTCCTTGTGGAAATATTACAAGTGAATGATTATCATCTCTAAGTTTTTTTAGTTCATCTTTAATTTCACTTAATACTAGTCTATCTCTTGTTATTGGATATACATTGAATATAGGAAGTAGTTTTGATATTCTAGGATAATTTTCCCAAAATTCCCTGTACATAAAAGTATCAATATCATAATACTTACTTAATAAGCACCATATAATATATCCATCTAAATTATTAGTATGATTTGGTGTAAATATATAAGAACTATCAGTTAAATTATTTTTATCATATTCTTTAATTGGGTATAATAATCTTGTCATTAATAAATTTAAAATACTTGATAGTTTTGCATTAATTCTATGATTTTCCACAATATTCTCTCCAATTTGTCAACGTATTATATCAAAATCATAATTAATAGTCAAATTTAAAACTATACTTCAAAAAATTACTTTAGAAATAATTTGATTTTTTTTTAATATAGTAATATCGTATGTTATTTTTTTAAACTACCATTGTTAGATATATTTTTTTCTAATCTATCTATAAAACCATATGCAGCTGTTATTTTATTAAAATATTGTTGATATCTCTCTTTATTATCACTTTTAGCAAAATCATAATAAGCCTCAACTGCTTCATCCATATCATTTATGAATTGTTTTGCCATTTCCAATGAAGATTTTTCAGCTATTATATTTATTAAATCATATATACTTCCATTAAAATAAATATTATTGATGACATCTTCTCCAAATAAATCACTTACTTTTTTTGCTACTAGCATAAAATAATCATAATATCCTGGCATATGATGCTCAAAATATTTTTCATTTAAATACTCAGTGTAACCCTCATTAATGCCAAATCCTAAACTTTGTGTATTATTTTTATACGCAAAACCGACATTAACAACTTCGTCACTTTTCTTATCCGAAGAAATATGAAATAATTCATGTTCTAATGACATATTGTTAGATATATGTAGTTCATTATCTTTTGATGATCTAGCATTATAACATGATATGGATTTTTCTGAATTATCAAATACAATTTTTAAATTGGTAAATCTTTCTTTAAATTTAGATATTGAAAAAAATGGGCACTTCATAGCTAAATTTAAAAAATTAACTATTTTCCTTTCAACTTCTTCTTTTTGTGATTTAGACATGTTAGTTAACTTATCTGATATTATTATATGAAAAGTATTTTTTCTTCCAATTTTTATAATATTCTCTGTTTTACCCTTTTTAAACGCGTTCATTTTTTCTAAAAGTGAGCTAAATTTTTCTAATTCTTTCATTTATAAATCTCCATTAGTTATATGTAAATTATATCATATTCTTTATTATGATTCATTATTAATTTGTATTTTAAAATTTAAAAAATCCTAGATTTTATCTTTTGATTAATATATAATAAATGTATAGGGAAAGGTTATGGTTTTATGGAAGAATTAAAAAGCGAATATAAAAAAATATTGTCAAAAAGAAAAAAAGTTGCAGAACAAATTGCTAGTTTAAGAAAAAATGATAGTGTTAAAAAATACTTGAGATTATGTAAAAGAGATGTTGAATTATCAAAAGAAGAAATAGATCTATATAAGAAGATTAAGTTTGATGAATATTATTTTTGTGATCATATGTGGGTTTATGTTCTTCATGAATATGATAGTGTTGAAGGACGCTCTTATAATTATTGTGGCTGCGTAAAATGCGGACTAGATGAAAGAGTTTTTCATCTAACTGAAAACAATTCTAAATTAACATTAGATCAAGAAATAATGCTTGAATATTTAAAAAAACACATCTATGAAAGAGGAATTTACATTGATATTGAGAGTGAATTTGATTTAGCTAGACAAGTATATTTAGAAGTAAAGGAATCACATCCAAATATTAGTGATGATGAATTAGAAGAATACTTCAGGCGTAGATTAGTTTATCGTATGATAAATGATGGAATAAAAGAAAATAAAGAAAAAAGAAATGTATTATCAAGAAAACCTACTACTAAAAAATAAAATGGTTTTTGTTAATAAAGTTTCCATAGCAAAATCAAAGCTATGGCTTTTTAATAGCAAAAAAATTAGTCATAAATATATTTTATTTTAAGACAAAAAAAGTTGATAAACAACTAATATCTTAAAAAAAATAGCTCATTGCTACATTATATCCTTCATTATTTCAATACTCTTTTCATTATTTCTTCTGCAGTAGCAAGTTCTATTTTTTCTTGTTCTGACTCGTCTTTGTTATATGTTTCACATTGCATTTTATTTGATAAATATATTAATGATGTTAACTGTTTTTTAGTTAATTTACTTGGAAAATTAACCGTAGGAAAAAAATCTCTTATTGGTATTACCCCGTCAACAGGAACAAAATAATTATTTGAAACTCTAAAACTTGTTGGATAATATTTTCTAGATTCGATTTCTTTAAATCCATCCTCTTTACTTATATAAAATTTATGACTTACAAAATAAAACATTCTATATTTATTATCTATACGATAATAACTAGAATCAAATAATTCAGAACCATAAATTCTACCTAAATATAATCTATTAGTTTCTATCATAAGCTCTCCCTTATGTCTTTATATTATAACTAAATACCATTTTATTTTAAGTTTATTTTAAAATATTGCAATCAATAATAAAAACAATTATAATGTTATTAGGAGGTAATGGTATATGTTAGAAGACGAAAGAGTTGTTCATGATATGACTATTAGACCAGAATATTATGATTTAGTAGTTAATGGAACAAAAATATATGAAGCTAGAACTAATGATGCAAGAAGAAAAGCTATGAAAGTTGGAGATCTCATTTGTTTAAGAAGAGAAGCAACCCCAGAAGAAAAAGAAGCTGGAATAGTACCAGATGATAGTATAATGCTTGAAATAGAAGATAAAATTGAATTTGAAGATTTTACTCATCTATACGATTCACTACCAAAGAAAGATACTGGATTCGAAGGAAGAGAAACAGAAGAAATAGTTCAAACTGAAATAAGAAAGTTCTATACTCCAGAAATGGAAAAAGAACGTGGTGCGGTTGCTATTAAAGTTAAAAAAGTTCAAAATTTAACAAGAAAATTAAAACCAAATACTTCTATCAATAAATAAAAAATCCACTACAAAATAGTGTTTTTTTATTGTTGAAAAATTATATGTTATTTATCAAAATTATTTTTTTTTGGCTTTCGAATTAATATTGCAGGTTCTGGTTCTTCAATTTGTCTATCATTTTCATACTGAAGTCCCCTAAAGTCATAATCTTCTCTGGCATTATCGTGTATTATAGGATTGCCATTTTCGTCTTTCCTTACCCTATCAAACATACACATATTTGCTTTTATTTCTCTTAACATATCTTCATCTGTATGCATTTCTTTTACTTTACCATCATACATTGATAATACAAATGGAAAATGTTTTAATACTCTAGGATTGTTAAAACTCATAAATATTTGAACATTATCACCCAAAGTTTGCATAATACTTTTAATTTTTTCCATAACGATATCAATATTATCAACAGATAATCCTGAATCAATTTCATCTAATAATATTAAATAAAGTGTTTTTGTACCATCTGTTAAAACGCCCATATGTTCTTTTGGAATATTATTTAATTGATCAAGCCAATCAAAAATAGAAATTAGAATACTTTGTCCTTCGGAATTACCTTCAATATCATGTTTACGATTACGATATTGTTCTTCTTCACCAATTACTCGAGCATAACCAGATTTAAAATTATCAATACTATTAAAATATTCCTTTTTGATAATATAATCATTGTCGATCTCTATTTTTATTGTTCTACCAGTTTTAATACGTTCAAAATCTACGAAATCTATTCCTCTCATATTATTCCTATATATATCTCTAGTATAAAATAGCAAAAAATTACATGGATGTATACTAGTAGCCTCGGCATCATCCATTTTTGCAGACTTAGCAAAAAAATGCTCTCTAGAAAGTGTGCAATTAGCTAAAGCTTCAAGCAAAGTGCTTTTGCCTACGCCATTAGTCCCAAATAGTGGAACAATTCTTGGATCTGGAAGTGTATCTAAATCCATTTCATTAAAGAATAATATCTTTGATGTTTTTGTTGATGAATTAATTGTTATTCTATGTATCATTTTAATATATCCCCCCTAATGATGTCGTATATTGTATCATAAATATTTATTTTTTTCAACATCATTTTTTTATCAATAAAAAAGCTCAAACTATATAGTCCAAGAAAACTTTCTCATATTACACAAAAAAATGTGCATAAAAATAATAAGTGTTTATTAAGCAAGAATTTTACAAACAAAAAAAGACTCTAAAGAGCCTTTGAATATTATAAATGTCTAAATTCTCCAAAATTAAATATTTTTCCAGTAGCATTAGTTATTTTATATATATTATCAGTCTTCGTATCTGTAACTTTATTATTATTAATAGTGACAGAATGTTCTTCTAATTCAATTGCATCAAGTGAAGTATTTATTATTTTTTTACCATTTGAATCAGTTATATACATTGCTTCAGTTGGGGTTAAATAAGTAATATTACCATTTTTTATTGAATTAAAAACAATATCTCCACTATGATTTCTATATTTCTCTACATCTGGTCCTGCTAAATTGGTACCATGTACAACATCTGCTATAAATTCTCCTAATAGTTTTCCATTATCAGTAGTTATCATAAGACTTGCTTGATTTTTATCTTCTATTCCAGCTGGAAGAGATATTGCAACATATTCCTTATCTTTACCTTTATGTGTTGAAGAAGTAAAATCCCATTCAAAGAACTCATGATTAACTCCCATATCTTCTTCTTCATCAAACTCTTTTAACATTGTTATACCAAATCCTTCAAGATGATAGATTGCATCTCTTATACAATTAAAGCCAATAGTATCATTTCCTACATAAACGTTGTAATAAATATAATATGGACCATTAGCCTGCTGTTTTGAACTTCCGCTTGTTTGAACTCTTATTACCACTTCACTTCCATTTACTTTAACGTATTTAGTTTCAAGTCCTAATGGAAGATCATTCATATATGATCCTTTAACTTCTGATATGGATAATGAGTCAGTAATAGTTTTAGAATTATCTTCTATCTTATTAGTATTATCTGTTTTATTATTATCGACTTCAGTATTTGTATTATTTTCTTTATTAGGTGTTGAATTATTTTCAGCTTGTTTTTTATCACATCCAGCAATAATAAATAACATCACAAAAACTAAAAGACTCACTAAAATTTTTTTCTTCATAAATATATCTCCTTATAAAAGTATTATATCATAAAAATAAATTTTTAATAATATAGAATAAAACTCTAATAATTATTAGAGTTCTCTCAATTCATTGATTATTTTTTCATCTTTATTATTTTTTAAAAGATCTTTTATTCTATTGATTATTTCTTCTTTATTATTAATATTACTGTCTTTTATACATTTAATAATTCTACAAGTATGTTCATCATCTTCATATTCAATAGCATCGATTATATCATCCAATCCTTCACTAACAATTTCTTCTTCTAGTAAGCCATAATCGTCAGTGAAACCATTTTCTAAAATCGTTATTTTTTTAATATCACTTTTGAAAAACAAATAATTTAATATTTGAAGACTTTCTTCATTTCTACCAATTTCATGTTCATTATATTCTCTACAATTGAATATACAATTTCCTTCATATTCATGATTCCAATAATCTAATATTCTTACGCATTTATTATCATATTTACTTAATTTCATTTTAATCACACAGACATTATATCATAAAAAAGGAAGATTTTTATCTTCCTTTAGTATTGTTATTTAATTGTCATTAATAAAATCTTTTATTACATCATCACTATCATTTGAAGAAAACCTTTTTCCATCTTTTATATTTAGTTTAGAATTATAATTTCTTAAATCACCGACACTATTACTTATTCCAGTACTTCCAGATGTACAAAATGGAATTATTGTTTTACCAGTAAAGTCATATTTATCAAGTAAAGTTAATATTATTTTAGGATTTGTTCCCCACCAAATCGGATATCCCAAATAAATAGTATCGTATTTAGTAATATCAATAGTATTTTCTATTTTTGGTCTTGCTTTAGGGTCATTTTGTTCTCTATTAGCCCTACAATCACTATTATAATTTAAATCTTCACTCTTATATTTTTCTTTTGGTATTATTTCAATAATGTCACTATTAGATTGTGTGGCAATTCTTTTTGCTATAGATTTAGTAGTTCCAGTAGCTGAAAAATATAAAACTACTGATTTACTATTTTCCTTAATCTCATTAGATGAATTATTAGAATTAGAATTATTGGCGGTTTCATTTTTAGTCCCACATCCAGTTATTGTGAATAATGCCAATAAAACTAACAAACTTAAAAATATTTTCTTTTTCATAATTCTACCTATATAATCCATGATTTGTAATCTTCAACTGATTCAGTACCAGTAAATCTTTTACCACTTATAAAATTTAAATTAGGGAAATTATTTTTTAAATTTTTATAAGTAGAGTCTATTGGTGATGATCCACTTGTTACAAAAACATAAATCTTTTTACCATTCATATCATTTTCTTCAAAGAATTTATCTATGATTGTTGGTTCCTTGTACCACCAAATTGGAAATGCTAAAACGACTGTATCATAATCATCTAGATTTGATACTTTACTTACTATTTCTGGTTTTATATTTTCATTCATCTCAATTGATGATCTACTTTGTTTATTTGTCCAATCTAAATCTTCTTCTGTATATTTTTTCTTTGGTTCAATTTCAAACAAATCACCATTTATAGCAGTTGCAACTTTTTCCGCAACTCTTTTTGTAGTACCACTTGCTGAAAAATAACTAACTAATATTTTATTCATTATATTCCTCCTAACTATCCATAAATATTATACCACAAATTTTCAAACTATAATGTTCGGAATATTACTATATTCCGTACCATGACATATAAAAACTCTGACGTGGTGTCAGAGTAATTATCTATTTGGTACGAATCTGCATTGTGTAGAACAACCAAGAT
>CAMUZE010000006.1 GCA_947165135.1 uncultured Clostridia bacterium | reverse complement strand
TTTTATTATTACAATTACACATATAATCCACTCCTTTATTTCTATTCATTAATAAGTTATGAATTATATTAATTTTTAGTTCCAATATTTGCCTAAATAAAAGAAGTATTATTCTTTTTCTAATACTTCTCTAATCTTATCTTGAGCAGCCTTAATACTCTTTTGACTTTGATACATTACTGATCTTTTGCAATTTGGACAAGTATAAGTAGATGTCATACCAGTAGGTCCATCTAAAGCTGTACTTTTTATATTCCATCCTCTCATATCATTTAATTGAAATTGAACTGCAGATGTAATATTTTTAGTTGATAAACTTGTTTCAAATGTTCCTTTTAATGCATCTAGTAATTTATCATAATTCATGACTAATGTTTTAGATGATGATATCTTTTCAATTACTCTTTGAATAACTTGTTGTTGATTTTGTCCTCTATGTCTATCTCCACCTCTATATGAATATCTTTCACGAGCAAAAGCAAGAGCACATTCTCCGTTTACCTTATTATTTCCAGGTTTAATTACACAATTTCTATTAGCATTACATGTTATATTATAATTCACATCACTATTTATTGTTATCCCACCAATTGCATCTACCAATCTTGTTACTGAATTAAAGTTAACTCTGATATAGTAATTAGCTTCAAATCCTAGTAAGTCTTCTAAAGTTGCTTTAGAAAGTTGTACTCCTCCTACATATCCTGCATGAGTAAGTTTATCTTTAAGTCCTTTTTTACCATGAAGTTGTACATAATAATCTCTTGGAGTATTAACAAGAAGAATATCTCTTGTTTTTGGATTAACTACAATAAATATATTAACATCGCTTCTACTTCTACTTGGAAGTTTATTACTTCTTGAATCTATTCCACTTAAATAAATAGTAAATGGTTTTTTCATTATATCTTCAGTTGATGTGTTTTCTTCTAAAATATTAACTAATTCTATTTCTGTTAATATTTTAAAATGATCTTTTTTCTCTTCATTAATTCTATTTTCTTTTGATTCTTGATTTTCTTCTTCATCTTCTTCTAATGATGATAAGTAAAAATCATAATTAGCGTCACTTACTAATACTATTTTTTCTTTATCTTTTTCTAAATTTGAAAGTAAACTTGAATAATCATCTACTTCATTTAATATAACATTTACTTTAGCATTAACATTATCTTTTAGTTTATTAAAGTCTTCGGCATCATTATAATAATCAACAAATTTATTTTCTATATCTTTAAGTTCATTATATTTGCTTTCTTTATTAACCATTATGTAATATATATCTTTTGTTTCTTTTATTGTTAAATCATCATTTAAAAAATCATTTGTTTGTTTTAATTTTAATATACCGATTATTTCTACAAATATAATTAGTATTGCAAATACATCAAATAATATTAATATCCATGATTTTAATCCTTTAATAAGTATAGATATTATAAATAATATTTCAAGTAAACTAAGTACTCCACATATTAAATATAAATATTTTGCTGGTAGAACATTTAATTTTTCTAAATAATATAAAAATAGTACTAAAGCAACAAATGATATTGCACATATTATTGCACTAAATATTCTAATTCCTTTTTTCATTCACGTCACCTCTACAAATTATAACACATTATTCTTTTTATAACCACTTAAATATCCTCTTATATATGTTAAATAATATGTACTAAATATAAATATGGCTGTTAAAGCACCAATTGTATCTATTATTACATCTTTTATATTACCACTTCTACCACTTACAAATGTTTGATGAAATTCATCCATTGATGCCGCTATTATAATTACAACTAAAGTAATTAATACTGATAATAAATACTTTTTATTATTTTGAAAATAATTAAGTGTAAAAAGTATAATTAATGCAAGTACAAAGTATACAAATGCATGCATTACTTTTCTAAGAGGAATGTTAATAAGATTACTTAATTTATCTATTTTAGGACTATTAGGATTTATATTAGTAATACCAATTTTATTTGCATTATATATTGTATCTTCTATAAATATAGTTATCATACTTTTACTAGCATTGCCAGAATTTTCTGCATTCATTCCACTTAATTTATATATTCCAAATATCCAAAATACTGCTACTAAAGATAGAATTATAATAATTATTAACTTCTTTTTATTCATAATTTACTCCAATATATTTTAAACAATCCTTATAAAAATCAATATGTGTTGGTAAAAATTTATTAGTTAAAATTAATTCATCTATTTCTTTTCTTGTAAACCAATTAATCTCTTCTACTTCTTCTTGTTGAATTTTTAATTTAAATAAATCTATATCTTTTTTTATATAATATAAATCTACAAAATCATCTTCAGTTTTATATGTTTTAATTAGCTTTAATTCGCTAGGATTAATATTATATCCTAATTCTTCTTTAATTTCAGTAATTATTCCATTCAAACTACTTTCTCCACTTTTAGGATGTCCTCCAGTAGTAGCCCACATATTATATTTTTTATTAATTTGTAATAAAAATTCATTCTTAGAGTTTTCTATGAATACAACTACAGTTAAATAATAACTTCCTTTAGGAACATTTTGTCCTTTTTGTATTTTTTCTCCAGTTAAAACTCTATTTTCATCATATAAATCTCTATATTCCATTTTTATCACTTAATTAAGTATAACATAAAAAAATTATTAGTAAATAAAAATGTATTAAAATAATATTTAATACATTATATAAATTGACATAATATTATGTACTATAATTAAAACATGTTAATGAGTAGTTTATTGAACAAATTAAGGACAAATTATTTCACACTAACGAGTTTTTCTTGTGGATTTGTTAAATCAAAGTAAAACTCACTTTTTTATTCTCCAATTCCGAAGTAATCAAATTCACATTTGTTTTTATATTTTTTATACATTAAATTCCAACAATCAAAGAAACATTTAATAGATTTATGCTTTTCATATCTATAATTTAAAAATTTTTCATGTCCACACGATAGTATTACGACATCTGAATTATCTAATAATTCTTTCATATCATTTTCAAATGTTTCTTCATTATTCTCTACAATATAATCATAATATTTTACGTCATATCCTTCTTTGCATAATTTTTCATAAAGTCTTAGTGCATTAGAGCGTCTTGTATCATCACTATTTGGTTTATAACTAATCCCCAACATTAATATTCTTGGCTTTTCTATATTTAGTTTTTTTAATCTGTTATCTAATTTCTTTGATGCATAATTTATCATGCCATCATTGATATAAACAGATTCTTCTAAAAGACTCATATCGAGATTACATTTTTCTTTGACTGAACTAATCAAAAAATGTATATCTTCTGGAATACAATGTCCTCCAGGTCCAAGTCCAGGATACAAATAGTTCATACCAAATTGTTCAACTTTACTTCTAAGCCCCTCAAGTATTTTATTTACTGAAAAATTATATTTATCACATATTTTTGCTAATAAATTAGATGCGGCTATATTTAAATTGCGGTATGAGTTTTCCCATACTTTAATTAATTCTGCTTCCTCTATCGAATTCATTTCAATAATTTTAGCATCAATCATTGATGAATAGAATTTTATAGATTCTTCTAACCCTTTTTTCGATGTAGAACCACATATTCTATTTATATTTCCAACCCATAATTTTGGATTGCCTGGATCTATTCTTTCTGGACAATAAGATAATTTAAAGTCTTTATCTAATTCAAGTTTTTTTAGATTATATAACTTATCTGCCACAAATTTTCGGGTCATTCCTGGGCCAATTGTACTTTCAACAATTATTAAAACATCTTTCTTTAAATTATCAGCAATATTATCTAAAGCTTTTTCCAACAATGATAAGTCTGGCTCATTATTATTTTTTGTTGGAGTTGGTACACAAATAACAATTATATCTGCTTCTTTTAGTTTTTCATATGTTGTGTATCCTTCTAAAGCTAAATTATTTTTTTGGATTTTTTTTAATTGCATAGGAACTTTTTGTTTATTATTTAAAGTATTGACTTTTTTTATATCTATATCAATCCCAATAACTTTATAGTCATTATAAGCAGCTAAATATGCTAATGGTAATCCAACATAGCCCAAACCAATTATGCCAATGACTTTTTTATAAGTCATTATTTTTTATCCTCTCGTTTAATTCATAAAGTGCTGTTCTATTACTATCCCATTCGAGTTTTTTCTCTGCAGTTTCATAATCAACAAATTTAAATGACTTATGCTCACTTGATAAATTCACTTTATCTTTCTTAGTTAGTTCAACCCCAAATGCGTATTCAGTTACAACATATGTTTTAGGCCCCCAAACTTTACAAGCAGAAAAGAAACAAGCAGGTACAGTGGACATAGAATCTAACTTAATAAATTTTTCCTTTGTAATACCTGTTTCTTCAAAGAATTCTCTTTTAGCTGATTCTAATGCTGTCTCGCCTTCTTCTCCTCCACCCGCTATGGCTTGATATACATTCATATCATCTCTTTTGAATATGCCAAATTTTACATTGTTCCCTTCTCTTCTAAATGGAATAATCAGAACTTGATATTTTGCTCTCATATTTTTTCCCTACCTTTCTTATTAGTTTTTTTTCATTTTTTACTAACCATTTAGTTTGTTTATATTTTTCTTTAATAAATTCATAGTTATTTGTATAAATATTTTTATTCAATCCATAAAGGTCATTCAATTGCATATATATATATAATTTAATTCCCTCAATATAATCATCTTCAGTTTGTGATACAAATAAATATTCCGAAATGAAATTACAAATATTATCTAATCTATTTTTTTGATTAAAGCCAAATTTCATGGCACCTCTTACTACATCATAGAAGCAATAGAAATAACTTATATCATCTAAATCAATTATAGTATTTTTTATACCATCATTCAAGATGTTATCTAAATAATAATCTCCATGAATATACGATTTATTCATTTTCTTTAAATCTAGAATATAATTCTTTAGATATTTTAATTTTAGAATTAGTGCTTTTCTAATCAATCTAGGTAAATCTTTATTATTTAACAATTTTTGTATTTCATCGGTCTTTGGTTTTTCAATTTTATACTTACTAATTTTTTCCGAAATTCTCTCATTTAAACTTTTATGTACTTCATATAAAAATCTAGCATACTCTTCAATTGTTTCTTTTTTATCTATTATATTTATTTTATCAAATAGAATATAATATCTACCATTATTATTGATAAAATATTTGCCATCTTTAGTTTTTATTATTTTAGGAGTTAAACCATTTTTAATTAAATCGATTGATTTATCTAAAAATAATTTTAATCTTTTAAAATCAGTAAACTCCAATTCTTTTAATACATATCTATCATCAATAATCCATTTATCACAAGTATAACCTTTATTAAGCACTTTTATATGTTTTGCATTTATTTTATAATCTTTTATAATACTATTTTTTATAAATTCAGTTTGTGCAATTTGACTTACTTGTTTATAAACTTTCATAAATGAAGTTGTAATATATTTGTTATCTTTTGTTGTCATATTATAATGAATAGGTAAATTTATTATTCTATTTCCTAAGTCCAAATCAATATTTCCTTGATTACCCACCATATCAAATATATATTTATGAGTTTTATATGTGGGTTCATTTGCTATACAAGTTTGTATACCATATTCTTCTTCTAATTTTATACGCAATAAATCTCTATATTTGTCTGTAAAATATGGCGGTAATATTAATGTATAATATGTATAAATAGGAAGGGCTTCTCTTTCATATTCAGGCAATTTGAAATCAATTCTATTTTTTCTAAACATACTATTTCTTTCAATAGCAACTTTTCTTCTTTTTATATTCAATTTGTCGATATTTTTTATTTGACTAATTCCCAAAGAGCATTGAACTCTTGTCATTCTAAAATTAGTTCCCCACTCTTTCTGGTGACCAAAGCTTCTTATTTTTTTTATTTTATCATAGAACATTTTGTTATTTGTAACAATCATTCCACCTTCACCAAGCGTACAGAAATTCTTTTTCTGTTGAAAACTAAATATACCAATATCACCAAATGTTCCACATTTTTTCCCATTGTATGTGGCTCCTAAACTTCTAGCTACGTCTTCCACAATGTATATTTTATGGTCAAATTGTTTTAATTTTTCTTTAATTTCCTCTATATTTGTTGGTATACCATTCATATGTGTAATATATATTGCTTTTGTTTTTGTAGTTATTTTAGCTAATAAATCATTAATATCTATTCTAAGTGTATCGTCTACTTTACAAAATATTAATTTGTTTGTTTTTCTTAGTATTGACAGTTGAGTACCGTAAAAATTAATTGCTGGAACTATTACTTCATCATCAGGCTGCAAATCCAAACATTCAGTTGCTAAATCAAGTGCAACATTTCCACTATTTACAGAAAGAGCATAATTAGTGCCAATGTATTTTTCAAACTCTTCTTCAAACTTTTCTCTTAAATCATATTTTTCCTCTTTCTTCCAATTTGAAATAGAGTGCATCTCTTTAATAACGTTTAAATAATCACGAAAAGTATATATAAAATTTGGAGGTTGCGAAATATACTTTTTCATAATTACATCCTCCTTGATTTAATCATTTTTTTGATAAATCCTTGTTCTTCATACACTGAGTCTATTCTATATTTATCTAAATTGGAATCTGATAAATAAATAATCTCTTTTAACTTAGTATGCGGAACAATATCACATCTAAATGTTTTACAAAAATTATGTACGTTGAAAGAAATTTTATCATATGTACTATTATCTTCATTTTTTATTTTTTCTAAACTACCTTCTTTTTCGAATTGTTTTCTATACTCATCAAATAATAATAAGTTTTTTCTCCTGACACCAATTGTTGTTGGAAATCCTATTACTCTGTCATTTATAAGTGCAATTTTGTCATTTGATATAAAATTTCCACCACTTAAAATTCCCTGAATCATATTGTATGTCTTTCCAGCTCCTCTATCGCCAACAAAAACACTTGCACCATCTTTATCTATTGCTGATGCATGGTAAAAATCACAAGAATATTTACATTCCAAAAGTCTTGCGTATAAATCTAATATTATCCTCTTTAAACTATATATGCTTCCATCCTTTATATATATAATATTATCCCCATACGAATAGTCTTTACTAAATACTATTAATCCATTTTTTTCCTGTCCTGTTATCATATACTGCGGACTGTCATTTGTTTCAGTAACATATATATACGGATTTAAGTATTTATTAACCTCTAAAGCATCATCTATATCGGTTAATATAGTAAATGATAAATAGTTTCTATCAGTACACACATATTTTTTCATTTTAACAACTTCCTTATATATTCATTTTCGCATTCAACGCCTATTTTGTCTTCTTTTTTATGAAAATCACTTCCAAAAGTACATATCAAGTTATTTTTATGTGCTAAAAGTAATAATTCATTATAACTTAATACATGGTGTTTTAAATTAATAACTTCTAGTGCATTTAATCCATATTTTTTTAATTTCTTTATTAACTCATCTAAATAATTTGAATCTCCCGAAACGCTGTCAGGATGTGCAAGTGAAACAATTGTTTTTTCTCCGATAAATGGAGCTAATTGTTCAAATGTTAAATTAGAAGTGGGAACATAGCATTTTGATTTTCTTGAAGTATACATATCAGCTAATTCATCTGGATTATTTCCATACCCATTATTCATAAGCCACTTTATAATGTCTCTTTTATTTTTTATAAACCCATTTGTATTATCTATATGTATTCCATAATAATGATTTATATTTTTTAATAACTTTCTAACCATCAGTAGTTTTTCTTTACTCAATTCATCTATTTTTTTTGACAAAAACTCATCATTTATGAAATTATAAAGTAATACATGCATTTTATTTCTTTCAAATTCACAATCCAATTCAATTCCTTTAATAATCCTTACTTTATCTGATTTATATCTATTAATATAATTATGATCAGTAAAAGAAACAACTTCCAATTTTTTTTCTATTGATAATTGTTCTATTTGCTCTACTGATAATTCTCCATCAGAATTAGTTGAATGAATATGTAAATCTATTAAGCTCATTATTTAACCTCTACTTTATCAATACATTTTTTTAGATAATCTAAACCTTTTTCTTTATAAATTTCATATGCCTTTTCTAATAGATAATTTGTTCTATTTTTAAATGGGTCACACACTGATGGACATATATTAGGTATATCTTTATCAATATTATAATTCATTATATTCTCCCATATATTCTCAAATGAGTTTGTTATTGCAGAATCATAAAACTTACCATTCTTTTTAGGATGATAATTGCAAGGATATACGTTTCCATCAGAAGATATATTTCCAATTAGATAATGTACAAAACATTTGTTATGCATTCTTAATTTACACCTGTCATCTAATACATTATGAATTTCTACAACATCAAAATTATTATCTGATAATTCTTTCCTAATTCTTTCAATTTGATTTTTAGATTCTCTTCTTTGTTCATCGTTCATATTTAGTAGAGATGCAATATCTGTTTTAAAGCGTAAGTAATGTACACCTATTTTTTTAAGTTTAAGTGCCAAATCATATAATTGATTATAATTAAATTGATTAATTATATACCCAACGTTTACTTCTAAATTTGATTTTTTTTCATTTTTATATATAATTAGTTTTTCCATTTTATTTAGTAAATCATCAAACACTTTTGGATCATTATTATTGCATTTAAGTGATGAGTAAGTTGCACCATTACCCGCATCTATACTAATAAGCAGATACTTTAGCTTAATTAATGTATCAAACATATTCTCTTTAATTAATACACCATTTGTAAATATTCCAGTTTTAATTCCAGCATCACATAATTTGTTCAACGCAGGAATAAGTGATTTATTAGCAACAAAAGGTTCACCTGTTATACCTGAAAAACTAACATTTTCAACTTTAAATTCTCTTTCCTTATTAGTTTCATAATCATATCCCATTTTCTTATAATTAATAATAGAATCTACGACTTTATCCATATTTTCAATCTTAAAGAGATTATTATCTAATAATTCACTTATATTCTTTTTACTGGAAACAAATCCTCCTATACACCATTTACAATTTAAATTGCATACACTTGATGGGTGAATTAATATTTCATATGGTGGTAGTACTTTTCCTTCAAATACATTAATAACCCTTGAAAAATGTTTTTTTAAAACATTAATTTCATTAAACATTAATGGTATATCTTCTCTAACATATTTTTTTAAATCATTGTATTTTTCTTCAACCATTTTTATTCATCTCCCCGAAAAGACCCGATATCTTTTCAAGCGATATTATCGTACAAAAATATAAAAAAATCAAGTATTTTTTGCATTATCATAAGATTAGGTATTTTATCCTTTGGCAAATTTTATAATAAGTAACAAAAAAAGAACTAATTTCTTAGTTCTCATAAACACTAACTTGTTTTTTATCTTTTCCTTTTCTTTCATACTTAACTGTTCCGCTAACTTTAGCATATAAAGTATGATCTTTACCCATTCCTGTATTAGTACCCGGATAAATTTTAGTTCCTCTTTGACGATAAATAATTGCACCAGCTTTAGCAACTTGTCCGTCACTAAGTTTAGCACCTAATCTACGTCCGATAGAATCTCTACCGTTCTTTGTAGAACCAACACCTTTTTTAGATGCGAATAATTGTATATTTAAATTCATTTTATTCATGGTTTTCCTCCTTAATATCAATATTTTTATCATAAGTTTCCTTTAGTTCATATATCATATTAACTAAATTATTAAGTAAACTATTTGTTATATTATCTTTCTTAATATTAACAATTTTTAAATCATTATTATCAGTATAACTAATAGCATCTTTATCAATTTCAAGTATACCATTTATAGTAGTTATTATCATTGTACTAAATGATGCACATACTATATCTTTACCATAGTTTGCGTAATTTGCATGACCATGACAATTAATACTTTCAATGATATTATTTTTCTTATTAATTTGTACTTTAATCATTACTTTGTTATTGATTTAATAAGTATCTTAGTATAAGGTTGTCTATGTCCTTGAGTTTTTCTATATTTCTTTTTAGGTTTATATTTGAAAACTAAAATCTTTTTTTGTTTTCCATGCTTTAAAACTTTAGCAACAACCTTAGCTCCTTTAACAGTAGGAGTACCTACTTTACCATCAACATATAAAACTTCATCAAAAACAACTTCGCTATCTACTTCATTATCTAGTTTTTCAACATATAGTTCTTGTCCTTCTTCAACCATATATTGTTTTCCACCAGTTACAAATATTGCTTTCATATTATTCCTCCTTCAATAAGACTCGCTTTATAAGGTAAAAGTTAACTTTATTTAATGACCTTATTAAATGCGGTTGTAGAGAAAGATTTCTACAAACATGAGTATTTTAGCACATTTATACCCTTCTGTCAAACAAATTATGTAAATATCTTTTTTCTAAAATATTATTAATTATATGATAGTTATCTCTTTTTAAATTATTAATATTTTTTATTATTTTTATTTTGTTAAAATTATAATTATTTAGATATCTTTCTAATATGAATTTATTATATTTATATTTTAAATTATATATTTCTATGATTAAACATTTTATTAAAAATAAAGTTAAAATTAATGCAAATAAAGTTCTTTTATATATAATAAATAATACTATTATTATAAAAGATATAATTATACTGATAACATTAGATAACTTATATGAAAATACTTTATCTAATATTATATTTAAAAGTCTTCCTCCATCTAGAGGAAGAACTGGCATGAAATTAAATGATATTAATAATATATTTATATTTTTAAATAAAGAATATACATGTTCTGTTATAAAGTTATATTTATAAAATATTGATATGAATAGTAAGAATAATAATTGAAAATAAATACCTCCGATTAATACAAATAATTCTTTATTAGTATTTACATTTAAGTCTTCACTATATTTAGTTATTCCTCCAAATGGATAAATAATAATTTTATCAAATTTAAAATTAATTATTTTTGCAAATGATGCATGACCAAATTCATGAACAATAATTATTAATAATAGTAAATACATGTATTCAAAATAACCTGCTAGAAAAGATATTAATAAAAATATATACGTAAAACTATGAATAGTAATTTTATTCATTTATATTAACTGGATTATCATCTTTTAATAAAACATAATAGTATTCGTCAGAAGAAGTCCCAATTACTTCTCCACCCTCTATATAATCATATAATTTAACACTTGGCTTTTCTATATTACCATACCATGCATAATATCCATTGCTTTGTTGAATAATTATTGTATTATTATATCCTTCTTTTTCTCCTATAAATGTTACTATGCCACTATCTTTTAAATGTATTTTTGAATTTTCTTTAATTAAATATTTAACTCCATCTTTATATTTTATTGGTTCTTCTATAATACCAGAAACTTGCGCTGTTTTTTCTAGAGTATCTTTTGTATCTTTAAAAGCATTTGTTGTTTTATTGACAAGTTTATTAACAAAACTAAAATCCATAGTAGAGTTTAATACTTTATCTACAATAAATGATTTAAATTTAGGTGAATAATTGCTAGTAATAATAACTATCATTGTAAAAATAACTATTGTAAATAACTTATTTAAAATAGTTCTAATAATACTTTTTCCACTTCTATTACTTTTATTATTTTTATATTCTTCATATGTCATATTAAATAATATTAAGTTTATTTAAAATTATGCATATTTTCATAAAAACTATAATATTTAGTTTTACCAATTATTATATGATCTACTATAGGTATTCCAATAACTTTACCTATATTAAATAAGTTATTAGTAAGTTCTATATCTGGATTGCTAGGATCCACTTCTCCACTTGGATGATTATGAATAATTATTATTGAATATGCACTTTCTAAAAATGCATATTTAAATATTTCTCTTGGATGTACAAATGATGCATTAAGAGTACCTTTAAATAATAATTTATATGAAATTAATCTTGATTTAGGATCAAGATATACTGCTATGAAGTTTTCTTGCTTTTCATACATTAAAATATCTTTAAAATACTCGAATACTTTTATAGAATTATTTAAAACAACATCTTTTTTATCTTTTAAATAATAAACTCTTTTACCAAGTTCTAAAGATGCAAGTATCTCTATAGCTTTAACTTTACCTATCCCTTTAATACTCATTAATTTATTAATAGTCATATCTTTAAGGGAATTAATTGAATCTAATTCTTTTAATACTAAGTTTGCTAAGGTTTTAACAGAATAATTCTTAGTACCGGTTTTTAATATTATTGATAATAATTCTTCATTTGATAAATTTTCTTTACCATATTTAACTAATCTTTCACGAGGACGTTCTTCAATGTTTATATCCTTAATCATAATATTTTGCATATTAATTCCAATCTATTTAATAAAGATGCTTTAACAAAATCATCTTCTAAGACATTTATTGAAAATGTTTTATTTCCAGCATTATTAACACTAGTACCAGATTGATATATTATATTTTTATCAATAATAAAGTATCTATCATGAAATGTATTATTCCTAATAATAGTAAGATTATTATATTGTTTATTATATTTTTCTATATCAATATTAGATATTCTATCGCTATTATTACAAGTCAAAATAATATTAATACTTAGTTTACTTATCATATCTAAAACCACTTTATCAGCATATGAATCAATTATAATTAAACTTTTGTTTGCGGAATTGAATATATCTAATAACTTAGAATGTGCATCATATATTTGTCCTTCAAAAAATATATGATTTGTTCTTTCTTTAAATCCATTAAAAGTTTCTTTCAAAACATCTATTCTTTTTGAATCTTTAATTACTAAATCATTAATATATTTTTGTTCAATTAAATTATTTGAAATATATTTTCTCATTTCTACAAATGTACTAATTATTTTTATGCTTATATCTATTGCTACATCACTATGTAGAACACTTGCTAACATTGATATTCCTTGCTCAGTAAACACATATGGCATATATCTTCTACCACCGTAGTTGTTTTTAGAACTTGAGGTCACAATTTGTGACCTCAAACAATTATACTCAATATCGGTTAATTGAAACATAAAATTTTCTGGGAATCTTTTTATATTTCGCTTAACCGATTGTAAAAATACTTTTGTTTCAACCTGATACAATTTTGCAAGATCAGAATCTAGCATTACTTGTTGTCCTCTTATTTCATATATTATGTTTTTTATTTCTATTTTTTCTTCTAACATAATTTCTCCTATAAATTAAGTGTTTTTAATATTATCTTTAAATATTCTTTTTCTTTTATTTCACCAATATAAAAGCATTTCTTTCCTAAATCTTTAAATGATGAACCACATGTATATAGTTTTTTCTTATCCAATATAATAAATCTGTCATGAAATGAATTATTTATTATAAAAGTTACATTTGAATATTGTTTATTATATTTTTCTTTTAATATTTCATCTATATTTTTAGAAATTATTATTATATTAGTTTTATTATCTTTTAAAATATCTAACAATTCTTTTCCTGCATAATTATCTATTATAATTATTTCTTTATTTGCTTTTTTCAATATATCTATTAATAATGAATATGCATCATATATTTGTCCTTCAAAAAATATATGATTTGTTCTTTCTTTAAATCCATTAAAAGTTTCTTTCAAAACATCTATTCTTTTTGAATCTTTAATTACTAAATCATTAATATATTTTTGTTCAATTAAATTATTTGAAATATATTTTCTCATTTCTACAAATGCATCCATAATATTTATACTTACTTGTATTGCAACTTTACTTTTTAATATTGTTGCAAGCATTGCAACTCCTTGTTCTGTAAATACTCTGGGATAATATTTTCTATAATGGCCTCGTCCTGTATAATTATTTTCTAAGGTCGAAATTTTCGACCTTAGAAATACCCACTCATCTTCCAATAAAATCCAACTAAATCTATCAGGAAACTTTTCAGGATTATTTTTGACTGCTTCATTTATTCTTTTTGTTTCAACTTGATACAATTTTGCAAGATCTGAATCTAGCATTACTTGTTGTCCTCTTATTTCATATATTATGTTTTTTATTTCTATTTTTTCTTCTAACATATTTATCTCCTAATAATATAATTAAAGATAAACATATTAAAACACTACTTTTTTTATAAAATAAAACTAGATTATTAATCTAGTTATCTATCATTTAATTTTTCAATAATATCATGAAGAGTTGTTGCTTCTATAATCTCTATATCATATTTCTTTTCTTGTTTTAGTTTTATTGCTTCTTCATAATTTTCACTTGGTACAATGAATACTTTAGCATTATTATTAACAGCACCAATTAGTTTATATTTAACTCCGTCTATAGCACCAACATTACCCTTATCGTCTATAGTACCAGTTCCAGCTATTATGTCACCATGAGTTAAATCTTTTTCTGTTATTTTGTTATATATATCTAAAGCACACATAAGTCCTCTAGATGAACCGCTTTCATTATCTTTAAATACATATTCAACTTTAGGAGTTGTTTCTACTTCTTTTAAATTGGCTATTACTATACCAATTACATTTCTTTCTGATACTACTTTTATTTTAGCATAACATTCTACTATTTTATTTTTTCTTTCTACTTTTATTTTTATTTCATCATTTTCATTTAATTCTTTTAACATTTCAGATATTTCAAGTACAGAGGAAACACTTTTGTCATTTACAGTTTTAATAGTATCTCCGACTTCTATATTAGTATCTGCATATTCAAATACATGAGTTACAGTTACATCATTACTTTTAATTTTATATTCTTTACCTGCCTCACTAAAAGCAGCTATTATAGCATCATAACTTGTTTCCTTTAAATATACTTGACCACGCATTTCGATATCTTCCATAGATTCATTATCTATTCTTCTTGTTTCTGCTTTTTCTAAATCCCAAGATGGAATAACATAAGAAAGTAAATATGTCATAATAGTAGCTTCTCTAGTAGTAACATAAGTTAAATTAAAACTACCATTAGATGAATAACTATTTTCAACATTAACTCTATCAGTTAAATCAATTAATTCTCCTGGAGAAAATATATAATAATCAAGTGGTATTAAACTAATACATAAAATAATAAAATAAAAAATATATATTTTATAATTTTCTCTAATATCATCTCTTAACCTTTTAAACAAATTTTTTAGCATATTTTAATCCTTTCTTTAATATTATATCACATATGAAATTAATTATTAAAAACATAAAGTATATAATGTTAACACTATTAATTATATTATTTGTTTTAAATATTAATATAGTTTTAATTTCCACTAAAGAAGCATCCATTTTATTTTTTAATAAAGTGTTTATATCTATTTTTCCATTTATAATACTATCTGACATTTTAATATATTTCAATTATCATATATTTTTAAAAAATACTATTGGAAAGTTTATATCAAAACTATTTGATATAGATCCTAATACTTCAATTATTTTTATATTGAGTATGTTAACTTCTGCTCCAACTAATGCTGTAATTATTAAAGATATGTTAGATAATAATGAAATAGATTTAAAAACTGCTAATAAAATAATTAATTATACATATTTTCCTTCTATTTCTTTTGTAGTTGGTGTAATTGGTGTATCACTCTATAAAAGTCTTAAAATTGGTTTAATTTTGTGGTTATGTTGTTTAATTTATAATGTATTGATTGGAATATATTTAAGAAAAGAAAAATATATTAAAATTAATGATATAAATAATACTAATAAAGAAGATTTCTTTAGTATGTTAAAGAAATCTTTTTATAAAGGAATAAATACATCCATAATAATTCTTTCTAATTTAATAGTATTTACAATAATAATTAATATATTAAAAGAGTATGTTAATATAAACCCAATTATTATGTCATTAATATCTGGAACATTTGAAATGACTAGTGGAATTATTGATATAAGTAAATTAAATATAAATGTATTTTATAGATTAATAATGACATTATTTATATTAACATTTAGTAGTTTATCGATAATATTTCAGTCTAAAAGTATATTATCAGAATATAAAATAAATATAAAAAAAACACTAATTATTAAATTAGTGTTCAGTATAATTATTTGTTTGTTAATAACAATATGCTTCTACTTTTGTTCCTGATGAACAACTATATGTAGTCCCGGATACATTATATCCACTTGGGCAAGAAGACATGCTATATAAATGACATCTTGAATCATTGCCATAGCAGCCGTTAGAAGGACAAAGGTAATTAGATGGATTATTATTACAATCTTTGCCAGTTCCTTCAACTAAAGTACATGTATTTGTAGCGATTAATGAGATGCCAACACTACGTCCTTCAGCACTACATCTACTATCACAACTACTATAATTGCCACAATTATAGACGCTTGTAGATGGCGAAGGACAATTTCCTCCAACGCACGCATAATGTTGTGTACAAGCACATGTACCAGAATATGTTAAGTAAGCATTGCTTCCAACACAACTATATCTTGCAGTGGCATTTCTCAATGTAACAGAACAATCTGCTGTATGATTTGTACTACTCTTAACAAAGCCATAGAATGTATCAGCAGACAAAGATAAAGATGTTTTTGAATTATATGTAGCAGTCGCTGATTTTGCCATGCCGAAACTAGTAGCATTTGTTGTATTAATCGCCACACCAGATGTAGATACTGTAAGTGTACATGAAGGAATTATTTCATTAATACTCCAATGAGCATATATTGTTGTGTTTGATGCTCCCATTTTTGTTGAACTTGTTACCTGTGTACCCCCACTTTCAGATGTAAACCAACCATCAAATGTATATCCACTTCTTGTTGGTGTTGGTAAATTACCATATTCTACATCGTAATTAACACTTTTTGTTGCTGTCTTACTATTGCTTCCAAGTGTCCACCCGCTTGTTGATGGTATTGTTCCATCTCCCGCATTTATTGTTAACGTATAACTTTTTACACTCCATTTAGCATATAATGTTATATCATTTGTATAATTCCATGTCCAGCCATCTGTATTTGATGTAGTCCAGTTTGTACCAGTTCCATCTGCTTTTTCATTCCATCCGTTTTGTGAATGTCCTGTCTTTGCTGTAGAACATGTACTACTTGTTAACGTAAACGGACTATTATAAGTTGCAGTTTGTGAAGTTGGTGCTCCACTTCCTCCATTACAATTAAATGTTACTGTATATGTATTTGCTGAATATTGTCCATATAATGTTTTGTTTTCTGTTATTATCCATTTTGAATTTGAACCAGTGTATCCACTTACACTTGCTTGTAATGTTGGTGTACTATTATATACTTTACTTCCACCACTTGATAGCGTATACCACCCATTCCATGTATATCCAGTTTTATTTGCTGTTGGAATAGTAGCAGTTTTTGAATTTCTTATTCCAGTATATAATTCAGAAACACCTGTTTTTGTATATAATTGCGACGTTCCACTTATTTCACCACCATTTGTGGTCGCATCAAATGTAACCTTTGCATTATTTATTCTTACTAATGTTCTGTCACTTTCTACAGCAGCTGATGTTCCACTTCCGCTAGCATATACTTTGCAAGCATAGTATCTATCTCCTACATATGCAGTTTTACTTATAATTAATGTATTGGTTGTATTAGCGGATGTCCAATTAGATAATGTATTCGTTGTATTACTGGCATACCCAAATTGATAATATATTGTTGTCCCACTTGCATATGTACTAGGAGTTGAACATGTTAGAGTAAAATCACTACTTCCATATATTTTAGTCCCTCCACCACTTATAGTGGGTTTCTCTGGAGAAACTACTGTACATACTGAAGTTTGTCCTTGAACAACATCATGACTACCTTTTTCATATCCTTGTGCACATGACGTACAACTTGAATCATTTGCTATTTTTAAATGTGTATTTTCATTACATGTTATTTTACATGACGCTACTGACACACTCCTGGGTTCAGAATGATAACCTGTTAAACAAGGTGTTATACCTTGATCTTTAAATTTATCATAATATACATCTGTTATTCCAGGACAATAATAATCTGATAAGCAATCTGAGCAAGTTGTGTGTCCTGCTGCTAAGTATGTACCTGGTTCACAACTATATTTTTTATTATCCCAATGAGCATATACCGTTATATCTTCTATCGCTAGTTCTGATGCTGTTATTTCTTTTACATTTAAACCTGATGGTTGTATAAACCACCCTTTAAATCCATATCCATCTCTTGTTGGTACACATAGTGTTCCCCATGGATGTCTATCCATTACTGTTTGAGTATCAGGAATACAGCTTCTTCCTCCGTTTGAATTATATGTTAATGTATAAAGTCTATATTTATGGTGAATATCATCTTCATCTACTAAACTTGTTGCATATAATTCTATATTATATTTAGGATTATTCATCTCTATTGTTATATTTACTATATAATCATTTAAGTCTGGATTTTTTTTACTTTGATATGCATTTTCATTTGAAGATAATTTTTCAAATTTATACCCAATTTCTACATTATCATCATTATCGTCATATTTTCTATCATAGTGTTTTATTGTTTTATAGTATGAATATCCCCCTCCATCTTCATAATATTTTATTGTTGTTACTTTTTCTGTTAAAGTTCCTATCTTATTCCCTGTTGATGAATCATTAATATCTGATGTCTTTACATCTGATGTAACTATTTCCAGTATCATTTCTTTGTTTGTTCCAAGTGTTAAACTACACATATTATCACTACATGTATAACTCTTTATTCCATTATTCTTCATTAAGTGTTCATTTATTACTTTTGATACTAAAGCACTATATGTTCTTGCTTCCACATCTTCATTTATTACTCCATATGTGTCTTTTAGACTTATTAATGTGCCTATCATAGAGGCTAAAATTATCCCTACTAATGCTATACTTATTATTAATTCTATTAATGTAAATCCATTTTTTCTCATATTTATTCTCCTACAATACTAATGAAGCATAATATTTTTTTTCATTTCTTTTGAATACACCGACTATATAATTTATACCATTTGTTCCATCTGATTTTTTTAATGTTTTTAAGTATTCAATTATATCACTTGTAATGCCATTTACATCCTTGATTGAACCACTTTCTAGAGTTGTTTTTAAATCATATACAACTAAAAATTGTTCTAAATGATAATCATTAAATACCCGAGCGCAATTAGTCATTCTTTCATTTAAATATGTACCACAATTATTCTTTGTTGCTAAAAAAGTTGCGTTTGATGAAAAAGATTGAGTATTATCTCCTAAATTAGCTATACTATAAAGCAAATATTTATCTTTTGGTAAATCATAGTAATCTTTTGATTTCGATTTTCTAACTAAAACATTATAACTAGAAAGAAAAAGAGTTAGTGCTAAAACTATTACCACCAAAACAGCTATACTTTCGACAAAAACAAAACCTTTTTTCTGCATACTTTTTCCTTTCTATTATTCTGATATAAATGTTATTACAGCATACCCATCTGGCGTACTACCACCGGGTTTAATAGGAATATCATTTTCATTTCCACTCTTCATAACTGAATTTGAAAATATATAATTTGAATAGTGGATTGCACAATCTGATTCCGTAGTACCAGCTACGCATATTTCTTCATTTACTTCTCTTGGTGAAGAGCTATTATCAGCTCTTACAGCGATGCATCCAGAATGACCAGATACGAATGACGATCCTCCTGCAGAATTGGTATTACTTTTACTTTCACCAGCAAAATAGCCACCGCCGCCTGATGATGATGTTCCAGTACTTCCATTCGAAATATAAGCACTACCAAAAGATGTTGAATAATCAGTTTGTTTTGATGTAACGGCTCCACCTTTAGATGTAATATTATTATATAAACCATTTTCACCTGTTGGTCCAACATATCCTTCTTGTGGAATTACATTACCATATTCATCTACATTAGCTAAGCCATTCCCTCCACCGGCGCCACCATTTCCACTAGTAAATCCAGCGCCACCGCCGCCAGCTGCTACCATTATCCTAGATGGTAAACTTAAATAATCATTCCACTCAGTATTTCCAATAAGTCTTACATCTGTGCTACCACCACCACTATAGCAAACAGATGTAGTATTAGCATTAAATGAAATTGACGAGCAAACACCTGTGCTGTTTTTTCCTCTTTCACCAACATAAAAATATAATTTATCATTTTGCTTTAAGACTACTTCTCCAGAAGTATATGCACCTTTTCCACCATTGTTATTTGCTCCGCTTCCATCTGCACCCCAAAGCTCTATTTTATATTTTCCACTACATCCAGCAACAAATGCTTGTGAAGAACCTGTATAAGCATAATAAAATGCACTACTTCCAGCAATATAAGGACAGTATTCATATCTATTTGGTGTATTAACAGTTAAATTAATTTTTTGATCAATTGCATCTATATATCTATTTTGTTGAGAATAAGCATTTAATATTGCAAGCATAAGAAAAAGAAATAAAATCAAGAAAGTATAAACAAGTGTCATTGATACAAATCCATTTTTCTCCATATTAAACTCTCCTATTATCAATATTAATTATATAATAAAATAATATAAAAATCTATAATAATTTGTGATACAATAAATATGGTAATATAATGAAAAGATTTTTTGAAATTGTTCCTAAATGGTATGTATATGGTTTACTCATATCTATTGCATTATTTATGTTTTCAATTCCAGCTATAGATAAACAAATGAAATCAGTTCAAGATAATGAATATGAAATATGTGAGGCCTTAATTACTGATGTAAAATATTCTTCATCATATTACACTGTAGCAAATATTATAGAAAATGGCAATGAAGGTACAGTTAGTTTACCAGACACTAACTATAATATCGGAGATACGATTAAAATATATAAATATAATAACAAATACTACTACAACACTAATCTTATTGCACTTAGTAAAAGCCCATTATTTTTTATAATATTTGGGTTGTCACTTGGAGGATTTTTTTTCTTTGTTGCACAAATATTTTTCAGTTATAGCGATAATAAAAACAAATAATTAAATCAATTATTTGTTTTCATTTACAATGTTTATTCCAGAATATACATAATCAATCATATTTTTAATATTAATTGTATTTAAGTATTCATCGCTTATTTCCTCTAATTTTAAAGGAATAGATATTAATATATTTAATAACATTTTTTCTTCTTTTAATAGTTCTAGATTTTCATTATATATATTTAATAAATAATTAAAATCTAATTTATATCCTTCTTTTTTATAAAAATTATATAAATCTAATATTGGAGTATCAACCATATGTTTATCCCAACTAATTAAGTAATTATCCCCCTCTTTCATGAAATGATCTAAAGATAAATTATTATGAATAATACATACTCTTTCTCTAGTTTTATTAGAAACCAAATCAAACCATTTTTTTAATTCTTTTTTTGAATATTCTAAACTACTATCTATTATTGAATAATTTCGTGCAAATAGATAATGAGATGGAGACATATATACTTCTTGTTCTATTTTTTCAATTAATTCTAAATAATATTGTTTTAAATATTCAATATTATTAAATATTTGGTTATATATTTTTCTATACTTATTTTTACTTACATCCTTAAAGAATATTGTTTTTGAATGTAAATTACTTACTGTTTTAATAAATTCTACTCCTTTGGACATTTCATAATAATTTTCATTATTAATGTGTTTCATAGTGTAAGTATTTTCATCTTCATTTATAATCTTTGGATGATTATTAAAGCCTCTTTCATCTAAATAATTAAATAATGTAGAAAGACTATTGTCACCTTTATTTTTAATTACATTATCTCCATCTATTATTACACTATTTTTATATTTTCTACTCATCAAAACTTGGAATAATTATTTTATCTCCTATATTAATTTCTGTTAAATCATTATATTCTTTCAAATCTTCATAACTAATATTATATTTACTACATATAGATTCTACTGTATCATTTTCACGTACTATGTATATTTTATATGTGTAATATTTATCATTAGTTTCAATTATATTATTTGTTATATTAGTTATTTCATTATCAATATCTAATTCTGTTTTAACTTCTTTTACTTCTTCTTTTGGTACATCTTTTATTTCCATTTCTTCTTCAGGTGCATCTTTATTTTCATCTTCTTCTTTAAAATATTCATCTAAATAATCTGATACATCATTTTTTTCAGTTTCATTTTCATCACATGTTAATTCTAAATCAATATTAACTTTTAATACATCCTTTTCTATTTCATATTTAAAATCTTCTATTTCAATTTGTATTGTATCTTTTTTTATTCTATCTGAAATAGCAATTGAAAAAGGTATTGTATAAAAAAAATCATCCTCCACTACACTAGCTTCAGTCATTTTATATGTCCCGCTTAAAGCTACTGTACCATTTACAATATCATCATTTATCTTATAATCATGATCTAAGTTTAAATTACTTAAACTTCCTATTTTACTTTTAAATAAAATGTCTTTTTTTAATGGAATTATTTGTCTCATAAATTCTCCTTTCATTTAATAGTATTTAAAAAAAGATATTTTTATGATTAAAATATCTTTTTGTATATGTCTTTATAGTTACTAATAGTAATAAATTCAATATTATTTGTTAAGTCATCCGTTAGCCATTTAACATCATTTGCATTATCTTCTGGTATATAAAGAGTATTAATATTATTTTTAACACAAGCAATTGCTTTTTCTTTTATACCTCCAACTTTTAATATATCTCCTTTTAAAGTTATTTCTCCGCTCATAGACATACTGCTACTAATAACTTTATTTTTTAAAAGTGATAATATTGCAGTTGTTATAGCTACTCCAGCAGAAGGTCCATCTTTAAATGACGCATTTTCAGTAAAATGAATATGTAAATCATTATGTAAGAAGAATTCTTCATCTATTTTAAAATATTTACTATTACTCTTAATATAACTGATTGCAACTTCAATACTTTCTTTAGTAACTTCTCCCAAAGAACCAGTAAATGTGAAACTACCATTTCCTTTAAATGAAGAACACTCTACATCTATTGTAGTTCCACCAGCACTATTACATGCCACGGCACGAACAACACCTGGAAGTTTAATATCTTTTACACTTGAATTTGTAAACAATTCTTTCTCTAAATAATGAGGTAAATCATCATCTTTAATTCTTATACCTATTATTTTTCTAGATGCTTTTATATGTTCAGTTATTACTTTTCTTGTTATTTTATTTATACATCTTTCAAGTTCACGAACTCCAGCTTCACTTGTATAATCTCTAATTATTTTTTTAATTGCATCTTCATCAAATTTAATCATATTATTTTTAAGACCATTTCGTCTTAAAATATTAGGAATTAAATAATTTTCGCATATTAAAAGTTTCTCTGAATCTGAATAACCATATAAATTAATAATTTCAATTCTATCTAATAATGGAAGTGGTATTTGAGATACATCGTTTGCGGTTAATATAAATAATACATGTGATAAATCTACTTCTTCATCTATATAGTTATCAATAAATCTTTTATTTTGTGTTACATCTAATATATCAAGTAAAGTTGATGCTGGATCTCCCTTATAATCTTTCTTTAATTTATCTACTTCATCAAGTAAGAATACTGGATTATTACTTCCACATTTAATTAAGGAAGAAATAATTTTACCTGGATTAGATCCAATATATGCACGTCTATGTCCAACAAGTTCAGCAGAATCACTCATACCACCTAAAGAAATTTTAACGAATTTTCTATTTAATGCATTTGATATTGATTCAGCAAAAGTTGTTTTACCAACTCCAGGAGGACCAACCAAACATATAATTGGACTCTGTAAGTCTTCTGTAATACTTTTAACAGCCATATATTCAACAATTCTATTTTTAGCATTTTCCATTCCATAATGGGATGCATTTAATTTCTTTTCTAATTTTAATAAATCTTTTTCATCTTTAGTTTCAGTGTACCAAGGAATAGATAATAAATATTCAATATAATTTCTAATTATACCTGCATCAGGACTCATTTCAGAGCTTGATTTATAACGTTCAAGTTCACTTAATAATTTAAATTTAATTCTTTCTGGAAATTTATTATTTTCAATTCTTTCCTTTAATGAATTAACATCATCATCTTTAGTATTATTATCTCCAAGTTCATCTTTTATAACTTTTAATTTTTCTTTTAAAATAAATTCTTTTTGAGTTTCATCAAGTCCTTTTTTAATTTCTGTTTCAATGTGACCTTCTAGATCAATAACAGCACTTTCTATAGCAAGTTCTTTTATTAATGTTTTACTCCTACTAATAGGAGAACTATCTAACATTAAATTTAATTTTTTTTCAAAAGATAAAGTTAAAAAATTAGACACTAAATCAGTTAATTTATCTAAAGAAATATCACCTTTTATTTGTGACATAATTGAATTAGTAACAAAAGGATTTTTATCTACATAACTTTCAAGTTCACTAACTAATTTTCTTTGATAAGCAGAACATTCTACTTCACTTTCTTTAACATCTAAAGATGTAATTATACTATCTAGTATATCTTCTTCAGATGAATAATTTACATAACTAATAACTTTAACTCTATAAAGTCCAGTTATAATAACTCTCATATTACCATTAGGTAAATCAATAACACTTTTTATCTTACCAACAACACCAATTTTAGGTAAATCTGATGTATCTGGCTTTTCTTCTAAAACGTTTAGAGGGCACACGATTAATACTTCACTATCATGATATAATTTAGAAATTTCAGTTACTTTTTTAGATAAATCGCTTTTTATTTCTACTCTTACTTCTTGATAGGGAAACAAAACAAGATTTTTTAATAAAATTACTGGTAGATTACTTTTAATCATGTTTTACCTCCTGCTTGACTCATTATTATAAAGTCAATTTTTTAAAATGTAAACACCAAAAAATCATTTTTTTAAAAAAACTTTTTATTTAAAAAATTATTTATTTTTTTATTGCAAAAATAAAAAAAATAATATATGATAAGAGTGCTAAAATATCTTTTTTTAAAAACCAAAACAAAATTAAAAAGAGGAAAACCTCTTTGTTAATTACCATCCTTGTAGAGTTCCAAAAAGTATAGCTAAAAGGATGAATAAAATCAATATTATAAAGAAAATATTACTTCCCTGATTACAACATGGATACATTATACTTTCACCTCCTTAAATTAGATAAAAGCACCTAGTATGATTACTAATAATATAAATAATACTAATGCAAATGCTGCGCCAGAAATTCCATTTCCTCTTCCGCAAGTTGTATTCATAAAAACATTCCTCCTTTTTTATCTTTCACTCTTATAGTATGTGATTAATTAATTTTTGTGTATGTTAATTACTTGTATTTTAAATATTAATTTGCTATGATAATAAGAGTTGGGAGGAATTTATGAAAAAATTATTTTTAATTCTAGCTTGTTTATTATTAATTTCAGGATGTGGTCATGTAAAATTATCAAATGGAGAAAATGCAGTTGTAACTTTTGAAGGAATAGACGCTATTAGTTCAGAAGATTTATACAAAGCATTAAAGAAAGATGGAGGAACTAGTAAAATAATTACTTTAATAGATACTAAGTTATTAAATAAATTATATGAAACTACTAGTGAAGAAAAGAGTTATATTAAAGATGCAGTAAAAGCTGCTAAGAAAAATGCTAAAGATGCAGGAGCAGAAAACAACTTTGAATTATATTTACAATATTATTATGGTGTATCTAGTGAAGAAGCATATGAAGACTATCTATCATTAGAATATAAAAGAGATTTATGGGTTAGCGATTATGCTAAAGAAAGTGTTAATGAAAAACAATTAAATGATTATTATGAAAATGTATATTTTGGTGACATTGACGCAAAACATATTCTAATCACAATAGATGCTGCAAGTGACGCATCTTCTGAAGAAAAAACTGAAGCAGAAAATAAAGCATTAGAAAAAGCAAATGAAGTTATTAGTAAATTAAAAGAAGGAAAAAGTTTTGATGATTTAGCAAAAGAATATTCAAAAGACAAAACAACTGCTTCAAAAGGCGGAAGTCTTGGAAAAATAAATATTGGAGATTATGATGAAGATGTAGTAAATGCTCTTAATAATCTTGAAAATGGTAAATATAGTGAAACTCCAGTTAAATCATCATATGGTTATCATATTCTATATAAAGTATCTCAAGATGATAAAAAAGAATTAAAAGATGTTGAAGATCACATTAGAACTATTATTGGTAGTGAGATTGAAACAGAAGATGGATTTAGTAATAAAGCATTAAAAGCATTAAGAGAAAAATATAAAACAAACTTTAAAGATGAAGAATTACAAAAAGAATATGATAAATTAATGGCTCAATATGAATAAAAAAAGGATTTTAAAATCCTTTTTTTATTCCATAAATTCATTTAAAGATGATTTAATATCATCATAAGAATATCCTTTTCTCATTAAATATCCAATAATTCTATTTTTATCATTTTTATATTTCTTTATAGCTTTAGACATATCTTTATCAATTGAATCAGATTCATACTTGATATTCGAAATTTTTGACTCTATTAATTCTTTACTATACCCTTTTAGATATAAATCATTTTTAAGTTTATTAAAAAACATATAATAACTTTTATTATTCATGCTAGATGATTTTTTACTTATTATCTTATCTATTTTATCTTCCCACACTTTATTATCGATAGTATTTAAATAATTATCTATTATACATTCATCAATATCCATATTTAATAAATCTTGTCTTATTTTGTATGGCCCATCTAAAGTTAAATTAACTTTATCATTAACAAATGCAGTTACATATAATTTATCGTCTAAAAGATTCATTTTATTTAATTTATCTATTGCATAATCTATATATTTATTATCAAATCCTTTTCTTTCTAAATAATCTTCTATTTCTTTTCTAGTTCTAAGTTTAGTTTCAATATAACTTAAAGCAGTATCATATGCATCATAAAATGAATTTTCACTTATTATTTCATCTAATAAATGCTCATCTATATCTTTCTTAATAAGCAAATCATATTTTAAAATAATGTCTTCGTATAGAAGTAATGAAGTATTATCAAAAATAATTTCATATTTATTTTTACCTTTTTTCTTAAATTTATTTATCTGCATATAATCACCTAACAATATTATAACAAAAAAGTAGTTAATATTAACTACTCATTGCTATAATTTGTAAAATATCTTTGAATAAGAACTACTGGAGTTCCTTTATCTCCGCTACCACTTGTTAAGTCACATAAACTTCCAAGTAAGTCAGTATAACGTCTTGGTGTAGTACCTTGTGTAGCCATACTTCCTTTTAATTCTTTATCTTTAGCTTTGATTTCATCAATCATAGCTTTTTTAAGTTCTTCTCCATGTAAATCTTTAAATTTATTTTCACTAAAATATTTTAATTTTATTTCATTTGGGCTTCCTTCAAGTCCCTTAGTATAAGCAGGACTAACTACAGGGTCTGCAAGCTCCCAAATCTTTCCAACCGGATCTTTAAATGCTCCATCTCCATAAACCATTACTTCAATAGTTTTTCCAGTTTTTTCTTTTAGCATTTCTTGAATTTTATTTACAAGAACATCACCAGTTCTTGGGAATAATTTAACTCTTTCTTCTGTAGAACGATTACTTCCTAAAAGTCCATATGGTGAATATCCACTACCATCAACACTTTCAGTTAAAATATCACTCATCATAATAACATTTGCACTACTGTCTTTATCAACGATTTTCTTTTTAGTATCAAATCTTGTATGAATATCACAGACAATTACATCTTTCGTATAATTCAAAATGTCTTCTGGTTTATTAGAAAATACCATTTCAAATTCACAATTTTCTTTTTCTACTAAATCTTTATATACTTCATACATATTTACACCAGTAAATAAATGTTTAAAATGACTAAATTTCTCTTTATATTCTGCTTCAGTAATTAAGTCTGTTGAAGGATTAATACCATATTTAATTAAATCATCTTTATATAAAATATCATTTCCAACTTCATCAGATGGATAACTTGATAATAATGTTATCTTTTTAGTTGATCTTGCCATAGCTGATAATAATACAGCAAACCTATTTCTACTTAAGATTGGAAATACAATTCCAATATGTTCTGAATTATGAAGTTTATTTTTTATATCCTTTGCTATTTGGTCTAAAGTTGCAAAGTTTCCTTCACTTATACCTACAACTGCTTCTGTTATAGCAACAACATCCCTATCTTCAAATTCAAAATTTTCGCTCTTACTAGCAGCCATTAAACTGTCAACAACTATACTAGCAAGATCATCTCCAGCCTTAATGATTGGAGTTCTGATACCTCTTACAACAGTACCAACGTTTCTCATATAATCACTTCCCTACCTTACAATTATAGCATAATAAAAAACTAGTTGTATATATGTAAATACAACTAGTTTACAATATTATTTTAAGAATCCATTTATTATAGTTTCTTCAGCTTTTTTCTTTGATAAACCAAGTGTCATTAATTTAATTAACTGCTCACCTGCTATCTTACCAATAGTTGCTTCATGAATTAATCTTGCATCAATATGATTTGCACTAATTTTAGGATCACTAGTAACACTAGCATTATCTTTAATAATTGCATCACATTCTACATGAGCAAAGCAATCATTATTACCAATTACGTTTGATACAAATTCCTGATGTGAGTTTTCTGTCGCAACACTTCTAGATGTTACTTTAGCACTAGATTTTTTACCATTAAGAGTTACCTCAAATATTGTTTTAGCAGTTTGATCTTCATGAGTCATTATCTTTTCACCAATTACAAGTTTTGCTCCATCTTCAAGTATTGCTTTAGTACTTCTAATTGTTGAAGAAACACCTCTTATTTGTGCAGTATCCATCTCTAATGTTGCATTTTTACCTAAATATACTTCTGTAACAGGATCAAGTATTTTTTTACCAGTACCTTCTCCTTCTCCATAATGTTTTTCAATATATTTAACATAAGAACCTTCTTCTACAAAAAATCTATGAATGCCATTATGTGAACTATCTTTATGAGCATCATTATGTATTCCACATCCTGCATTAATTACTACTATAGAATGTTTTCCAATATGAAAATCATTATAAACTTTATCACTAAAACCATTCTTAGTTAATAATACTGGAATATGAACATATCCATTGATAGTACCCTCTTTAACATAGATATCTATTCCTTCTTTGTCAGTTTTAGACTCTATTTTAATATTATCAGTAGATGCTCTATCTATACTTTTACCATCTTTTCTAATATTATATGCACTATCTTTTTTAGTGAATTCCTCATTAATTATTTTTAATAATCTTTCATCCAAATTATTCATGTAATTCACCTCCAACTTTACAACAAGGAGTAACATGAATTACTTTATCTAGTTCCTTAGAATCTTTAATCTCTTTTACTTTACCATTTTCTAACAAAATAATTTTATCAGCAATATTAATAATTCTTTCTTGATGTGAAATTATAATAGTCTTACTATTATTCTTTTCTCTTAAATCTTTAAATATTTTAATTAAGTTATTAAAACTCCACAAATCTATTCCAGCCTCTGGTTCATCAAATAAAGTGATTTTAGAATTTCTTACTGATACACTTGCTATTTCAATACGTTTAAGTTCTCCTCCAGAAAGTGAACTGTCTATTTCTCTATCTATATATTCTTTAGCACATAATCCAACTTTTGATAATACTTCACATGCATCATGCACTGTCATTTCTTCACCTGAAGATATATTTATTAAGTCATGAACAGTTAATCCTTTAAATTTAACAGGTTGTTGAAATGAGAATGATATTCCCGCATTTGCTCTTTTATCTATAGACCATGATGTAATATCTTCACCATTATATAAAATCTTGCCACTAGTGGGTTTAATAATCCCCATGATGATCTTAGCAAGAGTTGATTTTCCACTTCCATTTGGACCAGTAATAACAGTAAAATTACTATCAAATTTTATATTAATTTTATCAAGTATTTTTTTATTATCTACTTGATAAGATATATCAACTAATTCTATCATTATTTCCCTCCGTAAAATATTATAACATAACAATTGAAAAATAATAGTAAATTATGTTATAATTTTTTTATGCAAGTGTGGCGGAATTGGTAGACGCAGCAGACTCAAAATCTGCCGGTAGTAATACCTTGAGGGTTCGACTCCCTTCTCTTGCACCATTTAAAATTAAAAGGTTAATTTACTTAACCTTTTTATTTATCTAGAAATTGTTTCATTCATTATTTTTTCAATTTGTGTAACTACAGAACCATCGGCATTTTTTGCTTTTTCAGATATATTCATACCATTTATTCTATCCATTTCTTCATCAATGCTTAAATCTAAATAATCCTTTATTAATTCTGCATCATATTTATCTTTTGGTCTAGCATTCTTTTTTGCATTATAAATGCTTTCTAAACTTTGCATTCTATATGGGTATCCATTATGATATCTTACTTCACTTGAAAACATCATTTCTGAATATTCATAAGTTAAATGACATGAATTAACTAATAGTTCTTCATCGGGATTATTGTTTCTGTGATAATAACTTTTTAATATAATCTCATTATTAGCTGTTCTTTCAAATAAGAATAGCCCTATACTCATAGGTGTACCTTTATATTGTATTTTAAATTCATGACCCGTTTCATCTTTATCATTCATGTTACTTATAAATTCAAAGTCATCACTTTGTTTAACTAATTCATATAATTCTTCCAATTGATCTTCATTAATAAATAAATCCAAGTCACCATGATACCTCTCAAGTGGTCTATTTATTGCTAGGTAACCCATTAATCCACCAGTATAATATGTATCAAAATGATTTTTAATTAATTTATTAAATGCATCAAATGCTTCAATTACTAATTTGTGATTCTCAGTAAGTGGCATTTCTGGATGTTCCATATTCATTGTTTTTAAAAAATTTAATCTTTCAAATAAACTCTCTTTTGTAGGATATTTTGAAGAGATTTGTGTTAATAAGTCTATTCTAGAATATATATCTTCTTCTTTTAACATTCCTTTTTTAGCTAAATCATTTAAAGAAACAATTAAATAATCTATAACATCTTCTTCATTCATACTATTTAATTTGTTAATTAAACTATCACATTCTTGTTGATCATTTATATTTGCTAAATGTGCAAATGTATAAACTATATTTTTGATTTGCTCTTTTTGCTTTTCATTCATATATTTCACCTACAAATCTATTATATCAAATTTCTTATGGAATGTATAATATTTTCTAAAGAAAAAAGGCATATTATGGTAGTTAAAACTGTACAAGGTAACGTATTTAGAACTGAAGCAAAACATATAGCTTTTGCAATAAATACTGAAGGATATAATGATTTGTGGATTTGCTGGTGAAGTTGCAGAAAAGTATTGGAGGTCACTTGCAAATTGTGGAGGACATGAAATTGGGACTATTTTATCAAAAGAAGTTGGAGATAAAACATTTCATGCAATTGTTTGTCACTCATTAAAAAATGGATGGAGAGATAACCAAAGAGAAATAATAAAGGAATGTTTTGATAATATTCCAGCAAGCGGAGAAGAAATTGCAACTATTGCAATTGGAACTGGTTTAATTGGAGTCTTAAGTGGCGCAAATTTTAGACAAATAGTTTGTGGTATGCATGATTCTAATCAAAAGATATTACTACATAGTGGATATACATTAGAAGACGTATTAAAATGCCACGAAGAAGAAACAGGTCGCAGTAGAAAATTAAAAAAAAGACTTTAAAGTCTTTTTTTTATCTGATCTTACCATGTGATTGAGTATGCATAAACTTAAGTTTATCTAAGTCGCCTAGCATATCAATAAAATCATATCTATTCTTAACTACACCCCTTCGTACCCAATCGTTAGAATATGAATTAGTTATATCTAAAGGCATATAACAGTCATGTTCTCTAAAGAAACGAATAACTGCTCTAAATATGTCATCCATTTCACGATCTACTCTAGCTATATTTTTATATTTATTTGCTAATGCAGTGTTTTTCCTACTTTCTCTTTTAACACCTTTACTAATATAACTTAGTTCACTTTTAACTGTACGTTTTTTACCTTTTCTGTCTTCAACAGTTGTTTTTGCTTCTGCTGGATCATAAGGATAACTAATCTTTCCTTCTGCTACCATTTTAACTAATAATATTGCTTGCCTTACTTTTTCTTTACTATATTTGCTATTTGTAAATCCATTTCCAAACATATCTAATTTATCAGCAAGTTCAACATATCTAATATCTTCTGTTGCTCTTAGAGCTTCAATTACTATTTGTCTTTCTGTTAGATTTCTTCCATATCTATGCGCAAATATTGTTTCAACCACTTCATATGCATCTATATTCTCACGATGTGCCCTTTCAATAAAATCATCTAATGTTTGACAATGTAATATGAGATTTCGCATCCTACTTGATATTTTTCTTCCATTTAAATAATCACTTTCTGCATCACGATTATCAAGTAGTGCATATCTTAATGCTACATATTCTCCTTCTAATTCATTGTAAAGTGTTTGTAATTCATTTTTAATATCTCTACTCATAACTATCCTCCATTTTTTTAATTAATTCCTCATAATGATTAACAACTTTGTCATATTCACTTTCATCTACTCTTTTTATTATTTCATCACCATTTTCATCAAGTTCAATTTTACCAAAGTATATTAATTCATCATCGTTACTAAAGCCACCCAAGACACAATAATCATTATCTTCAAATGTAAATTCCATTAAAACATTTTCATCATTTATGTCAATATATTCTTCTGATATTTCTTCTTTGGGTTTTACACTCGAAAATTTATTAAATTCCATTAATGCCTCCTTATATAATTATAAATATACAAAGTAGCATTAAAGTCAACTACTATTGTCACACATATCATATCATATTTAAATGCTTAAAATCAATAGATATAAAATTTTTTTATAAACATAATGTAATTGTTCAAATAAAAAAATTCATTCATATGAATTTTCTTCTTTAATTAATCTTCTTTGATTCATCTCTTCTATATAATATGGTATTTCCACCTTCATAAATTCATCTTCTATTTGTAATTCTTTTGCATATTTTTTAAATTCTTCAAAAGTTCCTAAGAATAGTTCATCTTCACTTATTTGAAATCCTATTAATACATTATCCCCATCACTAAAGTTAACCTTTTGGCTTGAATAAGTTAATTTATACTTATTAAGTGGAATTATACTCTTTATAATATTATCATCCATTAACAATTCAAATGACAAAATTCTATTAACGCTGGTTCTATCTTGTATGAAAAAGTTACCTTCATATTCAAATACAGGATATACAAATTCAGGTATTACATCAAACATATTTAATATACCAACAAGACGGTAACTTGAAACCATAAAATCACCTCGTTAAAAATTATTATATCAACAATTTTTTTAAATTCAAGAAAAAATCTAATTATTTTCTTTATAATTAGATTCATATAAGTCTGTATCATCATTTTGTTCTTTGCCTTGAAAAATTATCTCAGGTAAATCATTCTTAGAAGAAAGACCAAAATAATCTAAAAAATCATCCGTTGTCTTATATAAATTAGGTTTTCCAATAGTATCTTCACGACCGCATATTTTAATAAAACCACGAGCAAGTAATCTTCTTACAATTTGAGATGAATTAACTCCTCTTATCTCATCTATTTTAAGTCTTGTTATCGGTTCATTGTATGCAATAACTGCTAGAACTTCTAAAGCAGCATTTGATAATGTTGTACTTTTACTATCAGTTACTAATTTTTCATAATATTCTTTATGTTCTTCTTTAGTTGTTAATTTAAATGAATTACCTAAATAAGATATTCTAAGACCTCTTTCAGCACTATCATAATCTTTTTTTAATTCCATTAATAGTGATTTAATTTCTTCATCATTAACATCTAATATATTTTTAATTTCATCTATAGTTATTCCCTCATCTCCAACTATAAATAGTATTCCTTCTAGTATTGCTTTTTTATTCACATCAATCAACTCTTTCTAAGTATATATCTGAAAAATTATTATCTTGTTTTATATTGATTTCTCTATTTTTAACCATTTCAAGTACAGATAAAAATGTAACAACTACATATGGTTTAGAAAAATCATCAAACAATTCTACAAAGTTTACCCTTTTCTTTTCTATTAAAATGTTCCTTATTTTTTCTATTCTTTCTTTAACAGATAATTCTTTTCTCGTTATTTTAGTATTTACTGGCTTATTGTATTCTTGTCGTTCTAAAAGCCTTCTAAATGCATCAAGTAAATCAACAACACCAACAGAGCCATCATTTTCAAGTTTTTCATTTGAGTACTTTTGAAGTAATTCGGGAGCTTTAGTAAAATAATTTGCCCTCTTTTCTTCTAAAGTTTTAAACACTTCAGTACTCTCTTTATATTTTTGATATTCAAGTAACCTTTTCTTTAATTCTTCTTCCGGATTAATTTCATCTTCCACTCGTTCTTCTTCCTCTTTAATTGGAAGTAATTTTCTACTTTTAATTTCAATTAGTTCTGCAGCCATTACTAGATATTCTGATGCAATATCTAAATTCATGTCGCTCATATCTTTTATGTAATTTAGATACTGATTAGTTATTTCAGAAATATTTATATCAAAGATTTCCATCTTTGATTTTTTAATTAAATGCAGTAATAAATCAAGTGGTCCTTCAAAATCCCCTATTAATAATTTATCCATTGTCAGTCCCTTCATCTTCAGTTGGTCTTACTATTATTGGCTTATTCGCAGAAGAACTTTCGATTATAGTTTTATTTTCAGTTTTTTCTTCAGTATTAGCATTTTCTTCTACTTTATTACTTTCAACAACTTTTGCATAAAAAGCATTATTATATTCATTATCTTTTAATGTAATTTTATATTGTCTTGTTATTCCTGATTCTATAGTACCAAAAACATTAAATGCTTCATTATATATTTTGTTTTTGTTCTCATCATATAATTCTATCTCTAATTTTAAATTACTTGAATTTGAATAAGTTCTATCAGAAATATAACTAATACTAACTATATTTTCACCTGTCTTTTTAACATTATAAAATTTAATACTTTTTAGTTTTATATAACTATTTTCTTCATCAACTTTAATCATTCCGTCAATTAAATTAGCACTAGCATTTTCTTTTATAGTTGTATCTATTACTGGAGTATGATTTTGATTAAAATATGCTAAAGCATCATCAATATAATATATAAATAAACCAATTGCAATAATAATTATAAATAAGAATATATTATTACCTTTTTTCTTAGATGTATTTACTACTGTTTGCTCAGTTGGTGCAACTACAGACTGTTGATTCTGCACAGTTTGTACATTTTGCATAGTAGCTTGCACAGGTTGTTGTATTGGTGATTGAACTTGTGGTTGAGCACTAGGCATAGTAGCATTAGGCATACTAGGAGCTTGTGCAAAATTTAATTCATTAACAGAAGTATTACTAACAGGTGTTGGTGCAACATTAATATTTGGTGTTGCTGGCATAGTTGTAGGTGCAATATTTGTACTTGGTGTTGCTGGCATTGGAGATGGAACCACATTAACACCATTTGCTTGATTACTTACATTAGTATTATTCCCTTGATTCATAATTATCACCTTATTCTTATTCCTATTCAAAATTATATCAAATATTTAAATAAAAGTACATAAAAAAACCTAATTTTTTCACTTAGGTTTAATCTCTTACTTTAAAAAATAATGAAATTATAAATGCACAAAGTACTGCGACACTTATTCCTGCACTAGAATTTACTAAAACTCCTTTAAAAAGTCCAATTATTCCACTTTCAAGATACCCTTCATAAGCACCTGTAACTAACAAGTGCCCGAAGTTCATTATTGGAATGCTTGCTCCACTATGAAATATTAATAATAGTTTATCATATATTCCAAATCCAGAAAGAATGCAACCAATAATTACAAGTAATGTATTCATATGACCTGGAGTAAATTTTGTTTTTTCAAGTACAAATTGTGATATTGCACAAACAAAACCACAAAATAAGAACGAATATAAATATATCAATATGTAACCTCCAAACTAACTGCATGACTAATACTTGGAATTGGTATTTTTAAATTTGAACTGAGAGTTGAATGTAGTGATCCAGTTCCAACAACTAATATTTTTCTATACTTATTTTGTTTTAAAATATAATCAAATAAATATAATGGAAGACATACAGGTCCACTAGCACCAGCATATATATTTTTATCTTTATAAAAGCATGTACCAGAATCTACCATATTGTTAAGTACAATATTATATTTTCTTTTTAAATATTCATGTACTATTTCACTTCCAAACTCTCCCAAATCTCCAGTAAGAATTAAATCATAATAATTAAAATTTCTTTTAGTATCTTTTAAATGTTTATATATTACTTCTGCGCAAGATGGTGCCATGGCAGAACCCATATCATTAGTATCTTTATGATTTGTTTGAATTACTTTACCTATTGTAGTACTTTCAACTTTAATATTGGATTTTTTATTTGATAAAAGAATGCTGATACTTCCTGATGCAGTACATGTATTAGCTCTTTTTCTAATTGAACCATATTCAACTGGAAATCTAAATTGTTTTTCACTTACTAAGTTATGAGAAGATGAAGATACAATAACTTTATTTTTAGAATTATTTACATACATAGATCCAATACATATTCCTTCGATAAAAGATGCACAAGCAGAATATATTCCAAGTGTTGAAATAGACATTTTAGATGATGCTAAAGTTGATGCTAAAATTTGATTTTGTAAGTCTCCATTTATTAGTAAATCTATATCAACATTAGTAAGTCCTTCTTTTTTAATTAATCCATCAATAGTCAATTCTTGATATTTACTTTCAGCAAGTTCTATTGTTTTTTCATTTAAATAGTAATTTTCGATATTTAAGTCAACATTATCTTTAATAACTGGATTTAATTTAGTTGATGCAAGAAGTGAATATTTATTGTTAATATAAACATCATTATAATAGTTTGTCATAAAATTAAACTCCTAATAAATCCAAATATTATCCCAAATACAATTCCATATAAAATAATACTACCAGTAAGTTTAAAAATAGATGATCCTATGCCTTTAACAAATCCTTCACTTCTCGTATCCATCGCACTACTTGTCATAGTATTTGCAAACCCAGTTGCCGGAACTATTAATCCACATTTACAAATACTAAGTAATTTATCAAAAAATCCTAGTCCTGTAAGTAATGAACCAATAACAATAAATGTTACAAAGGTAAGCAAATATGCATCTGAGATATTCATTACAATAACTTTTAGATAAAACTGTGTTAATAATTCTGCAATTACTCCTACTACTCCACCACTAAAAAAAGCAATTAAAATATTCTTTAATGGATTTTCACTTTTAACAATACTTTTGACTAATTCATCATACTCACTATTATTCATTTTTCACCTAAATTTATTTTGCCTAAAATATACAAAATTATTCCAAAAATTAAAAAGATATGATATACTTTATGTACGGCCCATTGGTGAAATGGTTAACACATCGCCCTCTCAAGGCGACATTCATGGGTTCAAATCCCATATGGGTCACCATATTAAATATAAACACCTACTAATAGGTGTTTTTATGTTAAACTTTATTTAAAAATTATTTTGGTATATAATATATTTAGGTGATTTATATGTGGAAATTAATTACTATTCTAGCTTGCAAAGTTACAAATAAATTAAGTAAACTTACAGGTCATGGGGGTTCATCTATTGGAGGAAAAGTTGCTTTAAAATTAAATAAAAACATTTTAAAGAAAATTAAACTACCTAAATACATTATTGGAATTACGGGTTCTAGTGGTAAAAGTTCATCAACAGAACTTATGTATAATATACTTACACGTAACAATATGAAAGTTATTTATAATAAAGAAGGAAGTAACACTATCGCAGGAATTGCTTCACTTATATTAAATAGATGTTCTTTAAGCGGTAAATTAAAAGTAGATGTACTTCTTATGGAACTTGATGAACAATTTTTAAAATATATATTTCCACATGTTAAACCCACTCATTTAATGATTACAAATATTACAAGAGATCAACCTCCTAGAAACTCACACCCATATAAAATATTTAATGCTATTAAAAGTGCTATACCAGATAAAACACATATAATTATTAATGTAGATGATCCTTTTGTTAATAGGATGAGAATTAATCATAAAGGTGGAGTTACAACTTACGGTGTTGATAAAAACGATTATTCATATAAAATTAATTTGAATAATTTAGACGCAGCATATTGCCCTATTTGTAATGAAAAATTAGAATATGATTTTTATCATTATGGACATATTGGTTCTTATCATTGTCCTAAATATCACTTTAATAGAGGAAATCCAGAATTTGAAGCTAAAGATGTTGATATAGATAATCAAAGTATTACAATTAATGAACACAAAGTGCATCTTCCATCTAACTTCTTGTACACAGCTTACTTTGTTACAGGTTGTTATGCTCTATCTAAAATAATTGGACTTAGTGATGAGGATATATTAAAAGTATTAAATGATGAATCAATTACAACAAAACGTTTAGAAATATATGATTTTCATGGCAGAAAATGGCAACTACTAGTTAGTAAAAATGAAAATAATTTAAGTTACAAACAATCACTTGATTATATTCGTCATCAAAGTGGTGACAAAACTGTTGTACTTGGATTTGATAATTCCAGTAGACGTTATAAAGAAAATGATCTTTCTTGGATATGGGATATAGATTTTGAAATATTAAATGATTCTTCAATTAAAAATATAGTTTTAATTGGTAAATATTGTTATGATATGTTAGTTAGAATGGAATATGCTAAGATAGATAAAAACAAATTATTGTTAGTTGAAAATATGTCTGATTTAGCTCAAACAATTAAAACTAAAACTAAAGGAAAGATATATTCAATGAATTGTTTTGATAAAGAAATAGAAATTAAAAAAATAATTAAGGAGGAATCAAATAATGATTAATATATTACATTTATATTATGATCTTCTTAATTTATATGGTGAAAATGGAAATACTAGATGTTTAGTTTATAATTTAGAAAGAAATAAAATAAAAGTTAAAGTAGATTTAAAAAGTCTAGGAGATAAAATAGATTTTACTAAATATGATTTAATATATATTTCATCTGGTGATGAAGAAGCTATAGAACTTGCACTTATAGATATATTAAAATATAAAAAAGAATTAACTAAATTTATAGAAGATAATAAATATTTAATTCTAACAGGAAATGCAATGGATTTATTTGGAAGTCATATTAAGACAAATAAACAAGATTTAGATGCTTTAGGTATATTTGACTATTACACAGAATATATTGAAAGCAGTAAGTTTAAAAATGCTTCTACTGATAGAATAGTTGGTGAAGTTGAAGCAACAACAGAATTAATAGATAAAAAAATAATTGGTTTTCAAAATAGATGTGACTTGGTATTTAATGTAAAAACTCCACTTTTTAAAACAAAATCAAAATATTCAAACGATTGCAAAAAAGAAGATGAAGGATTTACATATAAAAATGTTTATGCTACTCATGTAATAGGTCCCCTATTTATAAGAAATCCATATTTCACAGATTATATTTTAGATAAACTCTGCAAAGAAAAAAATTTAAAATATAAAATTGCTGATGATTCTTCAAAAATAGCATATAAAAAATACTTAAATTTAAATTAAGTATTTTTTTATTAGAAAATTGCCAAACTTTTGAAAACTTTAATAGTCAAAAATTAAAAAACTAGTGGTTTGACAATATTTTTAAAATAATTAAAATGTATTTTGAACAACTGATTGTTAGGTGTTATCACTCTCGTAAAGGAGGTGGTAAAAAATGATTAAAAAAGATTTTCTGATTAGATTACTAATCTTTATAATCCTATTACTTATTATCCTACTATATGTAGTTTTAATATAAAAAAACACCTAACTAAAAATAGTTAGGTTTAACCAAAAGGTAACACCTGACATTTGAATATCAGTTGTTCCTATAAAAATGTTATCACATTTTATTGTTTTTGTAAATATTACTTATTTTTAAATAATTAGTTATTTTATATAATTTTTCTTTAATTATCAATTAATGTTTTTTAACTATTATTTATTTTTAAAGAAAAAATACATTTAAAAATATAAAAATCGGTGATTTGACAATAATTTTAAAATAATTAAAATGTATTTTGAACAACTGATTGTTAGGTGTTATCACTCTCGTAAAGGAGGTGGTAAAAAATGATTAAAAAAGATTTTCTGATTAGATTACTAATCTTTATAATCCTATTACTTATTATCCTACTATATGTAGTTTTAATATAAAAAAACACCTAACTAAAAATAGTTAGGTCATTACAATAAAGGTAACACCTGACATTCGAATATCAGTTGTTCCTATAAAAATATTATCATATTTTATTGTTTTTGTAAATTATTTTTAATACCTATTTTTTCTCCATATTTTACTATAGTTTCTATATTCTCTTTTGAATTAGTAATTATATCATCATCTAAAATAATTATATCTTTTTTAAATAATAAAACTATTGTAGATCCACCAAACTCAAAGTATCCTTTTTCTTCTCCTTTAAAGAAACTATATTCTTTATGATGATTTTTAATTCTTCCTACTCCAAGGGCTCCTATATCAATATCAATTACTTTACCAAAATTATTGGTATTTAGTATTGTATATTCACGAGAATTAGTTTTAAAGAAATTATAATGTTTTAAAGATATTGGCTGAACAGTATGGAATGTTCCTTTTATATAATAATTATCACTTTTAGATCCACTATCAATATAACAATACCTATGATAATTATCAGTAGATAATCTAAATACTAATGCATATCCATCAACATATTCTCTCATTATTTTTTTATCTATTAAAGTATCTATACTATAATATGAATCTTTTATTTTTAAAGTTAAATCTTTATTAATTTTATATGCTAATAATTTTGAATCACATGGGGATATTAATATATCTTTTCTAGCATTAATTGGTCTTTTAATATCTTTTATTTTTCTTGTAAAAAAATCATTATATGAAGTATATTCTTTGTTTTCATAATCATATATATTTATATTATTTTCTTTAATAAATTTATCTATCTTTTTAACAGAAGATTTACTATTCATATACTTACCTATCAAATTAGTTATAGGTTTACTAATAACTAATTTTATAAATAATCTTCCAATAAAATTATCATAAAAAAAATTAAGAGCTTTACTAGACTCTATAATTATATTTTCTTTACTATTTCTATTTCTTACTATGATCTCCATACGAATCTACCTACAGTTATAATTAACAATACTTCTATAACACCAATAATAATAAATAGAATCATCATTTTAACACCAGGTTTTTTAATTTTAATTTTTGTTATAAATAGTATTCCAATTATTAGTAATAAACCTGCATATACGAATGGAAAATAAGTCCCAATAAACTTCTTAAATATATATAAGAATGGGAATATTAAAGCAGCAGAAGTAACTGGAAGTCCAGTATATTGTTTTACAGGTGTAGAACTATTTCTAATAACTTCTAACATATTAAAGTATGCAAGTCTTATTAATGCGGCTAATGGATAAAAAATTAGAAGTGGAACTAAATATGTTCCTTTTATACCAAGTGAATATCCAATCATTGCAGGAAGAACACCAAAGCAAACCAAATCAGATAAACTATCTAATTGTACTCCAAAATTTCTCTCCTCTATTGTTCTTTTTTTCTTAGTTCTTGCAACTTTTCCATCGAACATATCACAAAGTCCAGAAAACATTAAACAAATAATTGCTGCAAAAGGTTTGCCTATTACAGATAAATATATACCTAACATACCGGATGCAAAACCTAAATAAGTAAGTATTACTGTATAATCATAAAAGCCTATCATACCCTACACCTCAACATAATTATACAAATTTTTCACATAAAAATCAAATTATTTATTAAAATAAAAAAAGACTTAAAGTCTTTTTTTAATTAATTAAATTTTCCATACTAATATCTCTATCAGTAATTGTTTTTAATACTTTTTTAGATTTATTATTTTTTGTATTACTTGCATGTTTAATAATTGATTTCTCATATATGTTTCTTACAAATCTAGCATTACCAAAATTTTCACTATTTCTATTTTCTTCGATTATACGTCTTAATTCAGTATGAGCTTCTTCAGTAACTTCAAATCCAGCTTTTTTCATCATACCATCAAATATTGCAATTAATTCATCTGTTGTATAATCATCAAATTCCAATGTATATCCTATTCTCGAAGCAATACCAGAGTTTGCATTTAAAAATGATTGCATTTCTTTAGTATAACCTGCAAATATACATACAAGATTATCCCTATTATTTTCCATTTCAGCAATTAATGTTCCAATTGCATCATCATTATATGAATTATTTTTATCTCCAAGCATATAAGCTTCATCGATAAATAATATTCCACCTTTTGCTTTGTTAATTACTTCATTTGTTTTAATAGCTGTTTGTCCAACATATTCTGCAATTAAATCCTTACTTGTTACTTCTACTAATTTGTTTTCTTTAATGTAATGTAAATTATAAAGTATTCCACAAAGTAATCTTGCTATTGTTGTTTTACCAGTTCCAGGATTACCTAAGAATATCATATGTAAGTTAACGTTTCCTATTTTTAATGTACCTTCTGTTTTTTCTTTTAACTTCATTAAATCAACAAGGTCATATAAAGTCTTTTTAACTTTATTAAGACCGACAAGTTCATTTAAATCTGCAAATATTTCATCTATTGTTTTTTCTTCTTTTAATACTGGTACATTATTATTTAATATTAAATAATTAATTAAATTATTTTTATATGTTTCAGAATCAAGTTCACTCTTATCATATGTAGCAGTTATATAATCAAGCAATTTAACTTCAGTTTCTTCATCTAAATTAGTGTTTTCTAATATTTCATTATATATAACAGATTTCTCTTCTCTTTCTTCTACTAAATTAAATACAAAATATTTATCTTTTAAATCTCTATTATAAGTAAATATATTATTAAGTTCATTTTGATTATTACTAATCATTAAACTAATACATTTGTTAATTTCAATTTCATCTTCAAGTAAATGCATATATTTTTGTTTATCATTAACACTTTCAAGTTCTAATCCTTGTAATTCTTTTAAAACAATAATTCCATTTTCACTATATTCTTTATGAAAAGGAGTATCTTCTAATTTATATAATGATATTTCACATGCTTTATTATTAGTTACATATTTACTTTTACTAACTGCAGAAGAAATAATTTTAATAATAGATTCAACTGTTTTATTAGTTAATTTAACTACACTTATATTAAAAGGAATATATCTTTTTTCATTATTATAATTATATATATAATCTATAATCTTTTTAAATAAGTCTTTAGACTCATCATTAATATGTAATTTATTAATTTCTTCTTCTAAATTAATATTATTATCAGTTTCTAAATTCAACTGTTTTTTTCTATCTTCATATTCTCCAAAGAAATCTCTATATACGTCACTTAAAATATTTTCTGAGTTCATAATTAACTCCTACTATTTAACATTTATTTCTAACATTTTATCTTTTAATTCTTTTTCTAATGCTTCTAATTCTTTCTCGGATTCTTGACGTTTAATACGTCCATTCTTATGAATTTCAACAACTTTATTTAAAGTTTCGATAATATCTTGATTTGTTTTTCTTAATGTCTCAATATCAACAATTGCTCTTTCAGATTCTTCAGCAATCTTAATTGAACCTTGTTTTAAAGTTTCACTATTCTTTTTAAGCATATCATTAGTTAAATCAGTAACAGCTTTTTGATTTTCAAGAGCAACTTTAGCTCTATTAATTCCAAGAGCAAGTACCATTTGATTTTTCCATAATGGAATAGTATTTGTAATTGAACTTTGAATTTTTTCAACTAATTCTGCTTCATTACTTTGAAGTAATCTAATTTGTGGAGCCATTTGAATAGAAATTAATCTAGTAGTTTTTAAATCATAAATTTTCTTTTCAAATCTATTAATAATATTTTCCATATCATTAACTTTTTGAATATCTAACTGTTCGCCTGTGGCTTGTGCTTTTGCTTGAAGTTCAGGAAGTACTACAGTCTTTAGTTCTTCAATTTTCTTTTCACCTGCAATAATATATAAAGATATTTCTTTAAAGTATTGTAAGTTCTTTTCATACATTCCGTCAAATAGTGTAATATCCTTTAACATTTGTAATCTTTGTTTTTCTAAAGATGCTTCAATAGTATCAACATTCTTTTCTACTTTAGAATATTTAGCTATTAATTTATCAATTTCTTTCTTAACACTTGAAAATATTCTTTCAAATATATTCATATTATCAACATCAACTACAGCTTTATCAAATGATTTTAATTCTGCTACTAACTTAGCAAGTTCATCTCCAACTTCTCCTGTTTCTTTAGTTCTTACATTTTCTAATACCTCATCAGAGAATTTAGATATTTTGTTTTGTGCAGCAGCACCATATTGTAATATTTGAGTGTTATCATATACATCAATTTTTTCATTAAATTCTTTAATTGCTTCTTTTTCTTCATCAGTAAGCAATTCATAATTTAATGAGTCCTCTATTTTTTCTTCTGTTACTTTCTTCTCTTCTACTAATTCTTCAACTTTCTTATTCTTTTTTTGATCAAAATTGATTTTTAATTCATTCATTTTAAATACCCTCCATTATTTCAAATAATTAATTAATCTATTATAAGTATCCATTTTTAAACTAGTTACTGTACTAGTTATTGACTTAGGAACAGCAATTCCAAGTCCAGATACATCATAAACACCACCAGTAATACCCATTCTAAATCCATATTTTGTCCACGCTATTTGTTGAATCTCTTCATCTTCAAATGCCTTATATAATAGTTTACCATCTTCAGTAAATATTGCAAGACAGTGACTATTCCAAATAGTTGGTGCTGGATAAAGAATTCTTATATCATTTTTAACTTCCTTAAATCCATTTGGATTAGCATTAGCAAAATCAATAATACTCTTTTCATAATCAACTATCATAGGCTCTCCACCCATACCAGTTTTTAAATACCTTTCAAATAGATCTGCAGGTGTATTATTCATATAACCGGATTTATTATAAAATTCTTTTAATTTTGGAAGATTTTTAGATAAATTACTTTCATTAATATTTGCTTCACTCAATATTGAAAGTAATAGTCCATAGTATGTAGCTCCTGGTGATGATGTTACTGGGTCAGTTGAAGCAATATTAATTGTTCCATATAGCTCAGGAATTCCAATATCACTCCATTTCTTACCTTGTAAAATATAATTCATTAATTTATTCATATCAGTAATGTAATAAACACCATCAGTTTGAGTAACAATACCTTCTTTCATTAATGCATCTACTATTTTACCCCAACTATATATAACTATTGGAGTATTTAGTGTAAGACCACCTTCAAGTACTGTATATCTATCTGCTTCATTATTAGCTTTATTTGGCTGTAATTTATAATAATCATAGAATCTTTGATCAGATGTAAATAACGCATCATATTTAGAAGCTTCTTCACTCCTAATAGTTAATCCCTCATAATCAGTATTTCCAAACCCAACACTTTCACGAATTAAGGGAAGTGAAACTGTTTTACCATTACTCCATGTATCATAAACTACATTTAATTTATACTTTTTCTTAAGAATTTCATTAATTCTTTCATCTGCTAAAAAGTCTTCTTTACCTCCACCTGTCGCAACATAAATAGTTGTAAGATCTCCACCTACAGAAATAGTTTTATCATTTACCAGTTTATAAACTATTACTCCTATTATAATTGCAACAAATATAAATATTCCAATTATCTGTTTCTTATTCATCATTTTCCTCCTTATTTATTTTTATATCACTATATCCATCACTTTTAAGTATATTATTTAACACTTTCATATCAGCAGTTGCATTCTCAATATCACTTTCATACATATTATTTAATATTTTCTTAAATGACGAATTAATCTCACGTAAGGTTTCTTTAGAACTTTCAAAATACTTTTTAGCATCTTTACTTGATAATTTTTGATTTTCTATATCATCATACTTTTCAACTATTTCAACTGTTACTGGTAAATAGTAAGTAAAGAATTTTTCAGATTGTTTAATTTTTTTATGATTCTTTTGAACTGTACTAATTATTTTACCAGTTGTAGTATTAATTCCTTTTAAATATTCTTGAATATCTTCATCATCCACTTTAGGAACCATATCTAATATAATTTTATTTTTCTTTCTTGCATCATTTAGAACCTGTTCTACATTCTTTTCATCAACTTTATCAAAAACAAATATATTTGTTTTACTCATCAAAAGTTCGCTTCCAACAAATGCTGCTGCTCCTACTGCCAAAGCAGGTAAAATAGGTATTCCAACAGCTAAATATGTTGCTGCAAAGAACGTACCGCCAAGTATTCCAGATAAGACTTCTTTATTTTTCATTATTAATTATATCCCCTAACTTTTTTAAATGCTAAAGTCAAATTGTCTTTTCCATTGAATACTTTTCCATTAGTTAATTCTGATATTTCACGTAATTCACTTTCATCAGCATTTCCAAATGTAATACTATATATTGGTATTTCTTTTCTTATTAACTTGTAAGTATATTCAAGATTTTCAAATGATCCTACATTAGCTCTACCATCAGTCATTAATATTATTGATGATACATATTCATCACTTTCCTCTGATAATATTCTAAGGCCTTTAATTGCTGCTGCATATAAAGCTGTTGACCCACTTAAATCTTGATTTTCAATTTCATATATTAATCTTTCTTTATTATAACCATCACTTGTTGACCATGTTGCTAGAACATCATTTCCAAAAGGAATAACATCTATTTTATCTTTATCACTAAAATTAATTGTTAAATCTTTGCTTCCAAGTACTGTCTTCATTGCTTTTATTAATTCTTCAATTCCATCTCCATACATACTACCAGAATAATCTAAGCAAAATACTACATGTACAGGTTTTCTAAATTCAGTTTGATATAATTCTAATGCCTCATTTATAACAGACATGCTTGGATATTTGATTGGTGTTATATAACTTGTAGTATTAATTCCCCATGATGGATTAAATATATCTTTAGGAGCATTTTCATTAATACCACCATACCAAGTTCTACGTCCATTATTAAGTAATACCTTTTGTCCTTCTTCACTTAATAAATACCCCTGAATATCATCAAATATTTCTTTTTTATTTTCATTTTTATTATCAATATAGACAAATGGACTATCAGATATGGCAACTCCATCTACAGGATACACTGCATATAAAGTTTCTTTTCCTTCACTTGCTAATTTTTTATTAATGTTAATTATTGATGATTCATATGTAAAAGCCGCATCATAATCACCATTTATAAATGATGATTCTAAGAAATCCTCATCACCAGAAGTTCTCTTAATTCCATTAAAGAATTGTTTTAATTCTTTTTTTAATTCAGTATCTTTTAAATGACTAGATTTTAATACTTCAGGATTACCTGCCAAATTAGAAAGAATTTCAAAATATGCAGATGCTCCACTATTAGTAGTAAGTGGATTTGCCATACTAAATGTTAATTCTCCACTCTTAATTTTATTTAAAATATCTTTAGTGTATATTTTTTTATCTTTAAAACCTAAGCTTTCTGCTTTAGAATCTTTAATACCAAATATTACAGGAGTAATACTAGTAGACCTTAAAGAACTAGTTTTAACAACAGATGAATCTAAACTACTTAACCATATAGAGTTAGACATGAATATTGCATCATATTTAATACCACTATTTAATCTATCTATTACTTCTAAAGTATCGGCATAATTAATTACAATATCATAACCTTTTTTACTTGCATATTCTTTAATAGAAGAATCTAATATTTTATTTTCACTACTTGATATAATTTTAAATATTTTATCACTATATTCATATTCATTATCAATATCTTCATCATCAATAATACTATTGATAAATGCAAATGCTAATATACCTATTATTATGTATAAAATTAATTTATTACTTTTACCTTTTTTTTGCTTCATATATCCTCCTAATTATCCATTAAAATTATATCAAAAATATATACTATATGCAATTATTAAAATACATAAAAAGAAGCATTTTTTAATGCTTCTTAATAATCATTTATTAAAGTTGTGCTCTTTTCTTTCTTACTACGAAGAATGCTACTGAACTTACTAGCGCTACTACTAATAATGCAATTATTGGAGTAGTAATTCCAGTATTTGGACTACTATCAGCCGTCTTCTTCCATTGAGCATAAACTATTAAATTCTCTACAGCTATTGATGATTCTGTTATTTTCTTGCCACCTGATTTAGCAGTATACCATCCAGCAAAATCGTATCCTTTTCTTACTGGTGTACATAATTCTCCCCATGCTGTATTAATATTTGCTTCTATTGATGATGGAGAACATGCTGTTCCACCATTTGCATTATATGTTAATGTGAATTTTGCTCCTTCTACTGCTTCCCAATGAGCATATAATTTACTAACACCTATTTCACCGAAAGTTGCTGTTTCATCATATTTAATTCCACCATCTGTTTCAGTGAACCATCCTACAAATTCATAGCCTGGTTTTGATAGTGTAATATTAGCTGTTGCATCACCTATTGTTCCACTTCCTGGTAGTTTAATTGTTAATGATTGACTTGATTCACCTTGATATGTTAATGTACCACCATTTCCGTGGAAAACAATTGAATATTCTGATCCAGCAGCATTAACTGTTACACTTGCATTTGCTACTATATCTTCTAAAATTGAAGCACTTAAATTTGCAGTTCCTGCTTTCTTACAATCTATTGTTACATAATATGTACGATAGAATGGAACACATTTTTCTACATTTATATCAACTGCTCCATTTGCAACACATCTTTGAATTGCCTCAGTATCTAATGTCATACATTTTGATGTTGTACTACTACTACATTCTCTTGCTGTCATTGTTGTTATTGTTGCCACTGATGTATCACTACTTGTTACAGTAGGTGAAACTGGTGGATTTTGTATATCTCTACTATATCTAATAGCAGTATATATTTTCTTTCCAACTTCACAACTATATGCTGAACGTTCAAATTCTAATGTTTCTCCTACAGATCCTGAACCAGTAACTGTTACTTGAGCTGTTGCTGTTTTATTTCCATCTACAGTTTCAACTGTAATTGTTGCAGTTCCAGCACTAACACCAGTTACTACTCCTCCACTTACTGTCGCAACACTAGGATTGCTACTTCTCCATGTAACATTTTTATTTGAAGCATTATCTGGTTCTATATTTGCTTCTAAAACAAATGTTCCTCCAACTTCAACTGTTCCGACATCCGGAGTTAATCTAACACCGGTTACAGGTTTATCAGGAGTTGTTGCTTCTTTAACAGTAATTGTTGCAGTAGCAGTTTTATTACCATCTTCAGTTTTAACAGTAATAGTCACTGTACCAGGTGCAACTCCAGTTACTACTCCTCCACTTACTGTTGCTTTACTTGTATCACTACTTATCCAAGTAACATTTTTATTTGTCGCATTATCTGGTGCAACAGCAGCAGTAAGACTAACTGTTTTTCCTACTTCTACATCAGCAGTGCTTTTATCTAATGTAACACCAGTTACATGGACTGTACCACTACTTCTTTCATATACAGTTATTGATATTGAAGCAGATTTTGTAGGATCATCTTTTGATGTTGCTGTAATTGTAACAGCTCGACCAGCAACAATTCCAGTAACTACTCCGGCATCATTAACTGTTGCTCTACTAGTATCACTACTTGTCCAAGTTATTCCTTTATTACATGCATCTGTAGGATTAAATGTTGGTGTCAGCGTTATTGTAGAGCCTCTATAAAGAGTACCACTTTTACTTAATGTTATTGATTCAACATGTTTTCCACTGATTGAATATGACTTTGATGTTGATGTATCTGTTAATGTATAGTTTTCACACTTTGCTTGTCCACCACTCACTTTATCACAACTTGCAATTACAGTATAATCACCTATACCTGAAGGTGCACTTGTAAGGCCTTCATATGAATTCTTAAGTGTCATTGTCTCTCCAGTTATTCCAGTATTAACGCCAGGAGTTTCTGAATGAGGGCTACCATCACATGTAAATGGACTATTCGAACTCCATGTTACTGCAACACTCTTTGGATTTATTTTACATTTTATTTTTTTGGGATCATTCTTTCCACTATCTGTATTCCATTCAAGCCCAGTTGCTAAAGTTAACTCAACTTCATATTCTCCAGCATCTGTTCCTTTTAACACAGTATTAGTATAATCACCACTAGTATGAGCTTCAAACAATGTTTGCTCCCTACCATCATATGTTTTATCAGCACAAGTAGGAATGTTTACTTTATTTGATGATATTTCAAAAGATTTTTCAACATTTTTTAGCGAATAATTACCACAGTCAGGTTTACTAGTTCCTGTAACACCACTACAAGATGCCACAATTTTATAACTTCCCGGTGCAGTAGGAGCAGTTGTTCCTAAAGAATTATTGTTTGAATCAAAATATTCAACAGAAAGACTCATTGTATCTTTCGAAACACCAGTATTAACTGATGGGGTATTCCCATTCCAAGTAACATTTACACTCTTCGACGATATTGTACATGTATAATTAACATCTTCTTCACCACAGCCATCACACCATTGATAATAAGATGTTACATTTTTAAGTGGACGCAAACTACCAGTATAAGTTCCAGCGTTAACCCCTGATGTTTTACCATTTCTCATTGTATTTGGAAGATCAAAAAATACCTTAAGTACTCCATCATATTCTGAATTACAATCCATTGATGATGGCTTTGAAACACATCCTGTTACAATTACACTTTCCTCTTTCCATGGAGAAATACATGAGCTATCTTCTTTTTCACATGTCCCATCCGACTGTATTTTGTCATCACACTTGTATCTTTTCGTAGAAGTTTCTTCTGTATATCCATTAGGGCAAGATGTAACATAATCAGTATAACACTTCGATCCAGAAACAGAACCTCCTGGAGGACAAGTATTACACGCTGTACTTTCACCATCATAAGAATAGCTAGAATTATCTCCCCAAGCATTACAAACCTGTTGACATCTCACTTCAGAGGCTTGACACATGGCATCATACTTTTCTCCATCTGACGTATTACATATACATCTCCCACCACTGGTTTCTTTATTTGCTGAGCATTTAAATACTTCAGTAGCAGGTTTAGTACATTTTACTTTTTTACATTGAGTAACATCTGTTGCTCTAACCATTTCCATAGATTTTTTATTACCATAAGTAAAATACAAAGTTGAACATATTAATACTGCAAACAAAAAGATTGGCAATATTAATTTTTTAAAGTTTCTTTTCATAAATACCTCTCCTTATTATCTAATATTAATTTTAGACTGAAATTTAATAAGTGTCAACTATTTATGTCAATTTTTGTATATTTTTGTAATTTTATAGTAATTAAAAAGAAGCATTTTTTAATGCTTCTTAATAATCATTTATTAAAGTTGTGCTCTTTTCTTTCTTACTACGAAGAATGCTACTGAACTTACTAGCGCTACTACTAATAATGCAATTATTGGAGTAGTAATTCCAGTATTTGGACTACTATCAGCCGTCTTCTTCCATTGAGCATAAACTATTAAATTCTCTACAGCTATTGATGATTCTGTTATTTTCTTGCCACCTGATTTAGCAGTATACCATCCAGCAAAATCGTATCCTTTTCTTACTGGTGTACATAATTCTCCCCATGCTGTATTAATATTTGCTTCTATTGATGATGGAGAACATGCTGTTCCACCATTTGCATTATATGTTAATGTGAATTTTGCTCCTTCTACTGCTTCCCAATGAGCATATAATTTACTAACACCTATTTCACCGAAAGTTGCTGTTTCATCATATTTAATTCCACCATCTGTTTCAGTGAACCATCCTACAAATTCATAGCCTGGTTTTGATAGTGTAATATTAGCTGTTGCATCACCTATTGTTCCACTTCCTGGTAGTTTAATTGTTAATGATTGACTTGATTCACCTTGATATGTTAATGTACCACCATTTCCGTGGAAAACAATTGAATATTCTGATCCAGCAGCATTAACTGTTACACTTGCATTTGCTACTATATCTTCTAAAATTGAAGCACTTAAATTTGCAGTTCCTGCTTTCTTACAATCTATTGTTACATAATATGTACGATAGAATGGAACACATTTTTCTACATTTATATCAACTGCTCCATTTGCAACACATCTTTGAATTGCCTCAGTATCTAATGTCATACATTTTGATGTTGTACTACTACTACATTCTCTTGCTGTCATTGTTGTTATTGTTGCCACTGATGTATCACTACTTGTTACAGTAGGTGAAACTGGTGGATTTTGTATATCTCTACTATATCTAATAGCAGTATATATTTTCTTTCCAACTTCACAACTATATGCTGAACGTTCAAATTCTAATGTTTCTCCTACAGATCCTGAACCAGTAACTGTTACTTGAGCTGTTGCTGTTTTATTTCCATCTACAGTTTCAACTGTAATTGTTGCAGTTCCAGCACTAACACCAGTTACTACTCCTCCACTTACTGTCGCAACACTAGGATTGCTACTTCTCCATGTAACATTTTTATTTGAAGCATTATCTGGTTCTATATTTGCTTCTAAAACAAATGTTCCTCCAACTTCAACTGTTCCGACATCCGGAGTTAATCTAACACCGGTTACAGGTTTATCAGGAGTTGTTGCTTCTTTAACAGTAATTGTTGCAGTAGCAGTTTTATTACCATCTTCAGTTTTAACAGTAATAGTCACTGTACCAGGTGCAACTCCAGTTACTACTCCTCCACTTACTGTTGCTTTACTTGTATCACTACTTATCCAAGTAACATTTTTATTTGTCGCATTATCTGGTGCAACTGTGGCAACAAGACTAACTGTTTTTCCTACTTCTACATCAGCAGTTTTAGGACTCAATGTAACACCAGTTACATGGACTGTACCACTACTTCTATTATATACATTAATTGTTTTACTAGCTGTCTTTCCACCGTCTTTTGTAGTTGCAGTAATAGTTACTGTACCAAGTGCAACACCAGTTACTACACCAGCATCACTAACTGTTGCTTTACTTGTGTCACTACTTGTCCAAGTTATTCCTTTATTTGATGCATCTATAGGATTAAATGATGGTATCAATGTTATTGTAGAACCCCTATAAACATAATTACTTCCGGATATACTAATTGACTCAACATGAGTTCCATCTATCTTACAAGTTATTGTTTTCTCTTCATTTTTTCCACTTACAGTATTCCATTCTCTTCCTTCACCTAAAGTTAATTTAACAGTATAGTCACCCATTTCTGTTCCTTTAAGCTCAGCGTTTGTATAATCTCCACTAGTATGGGCTTCGAATAATATTTGCTCACTTCCAGTGTATGTTTTAGTAGCACAAGTAGGAACGTCCACTTTAGATAAAGGTGCCTCTGTTACAGTTAATGTTCCATTTTGCATTGTTATACTATGAAAACTAGTTGTATCAAGTCCACCCTCACCAGTAATTTTTACTGACACTAAAGTTTTAGTTCCATCTCCAACATCAGTTTGACTTCCTGAAGTGGTACATGTCATAGTCTGTCCTGGTGCTATACTTCCACTTACAACTTCGCATTCAGAATCAGCTTCAAGTGCAGTTCCATCGAATTCTTTAGTTTGATCTTTTGCTTTTATAGTAACTGATCTAGCTACTATTGGACAATTTAAAGTCGTTACATCTGAGCCTTCATCACTATCACCAAATAAAGTATTTCCAATAGTTGCAGCATAAATCTTTACATTACCCGCCGGTGTGTATTTGGTAGAACCTTCCCAGTAGAAAAAACGCCCTGCTGGTTTAACTACAGATTGTGACGTACCACTATATTCAGGCTTGATACAATAATCTTCTTCAGTTGGTAAAGGAATATACAATGTATTTATTTCACATTTTATTTTTCTGGGTTCAGTGTTCCCAGGATCATCTTTCCAAGCATGATTTGCTTTTGGGGTTGCTGTAACTATATTGTCACTTTCATTCACTATTGCATAATTATTATCATAATCAACATTTTTTCCACCAGTAACTAACATTTGTTCAGAGCCATTATATACAGGTTCTGAACAAATGCCTTCTTCTGCATCATTTTCTAACTGACACGCTTTAGCTTGTTGTGAAGTAGTATTAAATTCTACAAATGTACCACCATTTTCAGTACAAGCGTCCCTACAACTTGACTCGCTATCATAGCAACCACTAAGTGTCGTATCGGTAGCTTTGTCATCATCAATGTCATAGCATGTACACTTTCCTTTAAGGGATACTGTTGCTTTTACCTTTTCTATATTCTTACTATTTTCTAAAGTAAAATACAAAGTTGAACTAATTAATACCATAAACAAAAAAATTGACAACATTAATTTTTTAAAGTTTTTTTTCATAATTATTTCTCCTTATTATCTACATACAATTTTAGACCAAAATATAGTGACTGTCAACTTTTTATTCTTTTTTACATATTTTTAATATACTACAAAGTATTACAAAAAGTCACAAAATAAAAAGACTTTGATTTCTCAAAGTCTTATCTATTTTTTAATTATCCTAAGATTTCAGTAACTTTTCCAGCTCCAACAGTTCTACCACCTTCACGAATTGAGAAACTTGTTCCGTTTTCAATTGCGATTGGAGTGATTAATTCAACTGTCATATCAACATTGTCACCAGGCATAACCATTTCAGTACCTTCTGGTAATGTAATTACACCAGTAACATCAGTTGTTCTGAAATAGAATTGAGGTCTATAGTTACTAAAGAATGGAGTATGACGTCCACCTTCTTCTTTAGATAGAACATAAACGCTAGCTTTGAATTTCTTATGTGGAGTAATTGTTCCTGGTTTACAAAGAACTTGTCCTCTTTCAACATCTTCTCTGTTAATACCACGAAGTAAAACTCCAGCATTATCTCCAGCTTCAGCATAATCTAAAGACTTTCTGAACATTTCAATTCCTGTAACTACTGTCTTTCTTGTATCTCTAATTCCTACGATTTCAACTTCGTCATTAAGATTTAATTTACCTCTTTCAACACGACCTGTAACAACAGTTCCACGTCCTGTGATAGTAAATACGTCTTCAATACTCATTAAGAATGGTTTTTCAGTATCACGAACTGGAGTATCAATCCATGAATCAACTGCAGCCATAAGATCCTTAATTGGTTGAACATAAGCTTCATCACCTTCAAGAGCCTTAAGAGCAGAACCACGAATAACTGGAGTATTGTCTCCATCAAATCCGTATTCATTTAATAATTCACGAACTTCCATTTCAACTAAATCTAAAAGTTCAGCATCATCAACCATATCACACTTATTGATGAATACAACCATTTTTGGAACACCAACTTGACGAGCAAGTAAGATATGTTCACGAGTTTGAGGCATTGGTCCATCTGTTGCACTAACAACTAGGATAGCACCATCCATTTGAGCAGCACCTGTGATCATGTTTTTAACGTAATCAGCATGTCCTGGGCAGTCTACGTGAGCATAGTGACGTTTTTCAGTACTATATTCAACGTGAGCAGTATTAATTGTAATACCTCTTGCTTTCTCTTCTGGAGCCTTATCGATTTGGTCATAAGCCATGAATTCTCCGAAGTATTTAGTAATTGCAGCTGTTAATGTTGTTTTACCATGGTCAACGTGTCCAATAGTACCAATATTAACATGTTCTTTAGAACGATCGAATTTTTGTTTTGCCATTTTTATTTCCTCCTTTTTTCAACATAAATATATTTTATCTAATACTTGAAAATATTTCAAGTATAAATAACATTTTTGGCAAAAGTATACTTTTATTGTACACCATTTCTCTTAATAATTGTTTCAGCAATATTCTTTGGTACTTCTTCATAATGATCAAAAATCATTTGATAAGTTCCACGTCCTTGAGTATTGCTTCTTAAAACAGTCATGTAACCAAACATTTCTGAAAGTGGTACCATAGCTCTAATATTGATATCTTTACCAATAGCTTCATTTCCTAGTGGTTTACCACGTCTACCTGTTAAGTCACCCATAACAGTACCCATGAATTCTTCTGGAACTCTAACATCAACTAACATGATAGGTTCTAACAAACATGGATTACATTTATTTTTAGCTTCTTTTAAAGCCATAGATGCAGCAATTTTAAATGCCATTTCATTTGAGTCTACATCATGATAAGATCCATCAAATAATGTACACTTAACATCTATCATAGGATATCCAGCAAGTACACCACCCGCTAAAGCTTCTTGAAGTCCTTTGTCTACAACTGGAATATATTCTCTTGGAACTACTCCACCAACAACTTCATCAACAAACTCATATCCTTTATCAGGATTTGGTTCAAATTTAACCCAAACATGTCCGTATTGTCCACGTCCACCTGATTGTTTAATATATTTACCTTCACATTCAGCTGATTGTTTTAATGTTTCACGATAAGCAACTTGTGGTTTACCAACGTTTGCTTCAACATTAAATTCTCTTCTCATTCTATCAACTAGAACGTCTAAGTGAAGTTCACCCATACCAGCAATAATAGTTTGACCAGTTTCATGATCAGTTTTTGCTCTAAATGATGGGTCTTCTTTAGCTAATTTTTGAAGTGCTAAACTCATCTTTTCTTGATCAGCTTTTGATTTAGGTTCAATAGCAAGTTCAATAACTGGTTCTGGGAATACCATCTTTTCTAAGATTACTTGATTCTTTTCATCACAAAGTGTATCTCCAGTAGTAGTATCTTTTAATCCTACTGCAGCTGCTATTTCACCGGCATATACTTCAGAAATTTCTTTTCTTTGATTAGCATGCATTTGAAGAATACGTCCAATTCTTTCTTTTTCTCCATTAGTTGAGTTCATTACATAACTTCCACTTTTTAATACACCAGAGTATACACGGAAGAAAGTTAAGTTTCCAACAAATGGGTCATTCATAACTTTAAATGCTAAAGCTGAGAATGGTTCATTATCACTAGCTTTTCTTTCAACTGGTTTGTCATTCATATCAACTCCCTTAACAGCAGCAATATCTGTTGGAGCTGGTAAATAATCAATAACAGCATCAAGCATAGCTCTTGTACCTTTATCATCTAATGCATCAGCACATAAAATTGGGAAGAATTTAACATCAATTGTAGCTTTTCTAATTGCAGACTTTAATAATTCAGGAGTTACTTCATTTCCTTCTAAGTAAGTTTCCATTAATTCATCACTATAGTCAGCTACAGCATTAATTAATTTATCTCTATATTCTTCTGCCTTATCTTTCATATCAGCAGGAATTTCTATTTCAGATAATTCTTGTTCTTTAGTACCATCATACTTGTATGCTTTCATTGTAACTAAATCAACAAATCCGGTAAAATGATCTTCTGCTCCGATTGGTAGCATAATAGGTTCTGCATTATTAGCAAGTCTATTATGAATAGAATCTAATGAATAATAGAAGTCAGCTCCTATTTTAGTCATTTTATTAGCACAAATCATTCTTGGTACACTATAATCATTTGCTTGTCTCCAAACTTGTTCAGTTTGAGTTTCAACACCAGCTTGAGCATCTATTAAAGCAATAGCTCCATCTAGAACTCTTAAACTACGAGCAACTTCAATTGTAAAGTCTACGTGTCCCGGTGTATCGATTATATTAAGTCTATAACCTTTCCAGTGTACAGTAGTTGCAGCACTAGTAATAGTTATACCTCTTTCTTTTTCTTGATCCATCCAGTCCATTTGTGATTCACCATCATGTGTTTCACCAATCTTATGGATGTTTCCACCTAGGTATAGGATTCTCTCAGTTGTTGTTGTTTTACCAGCATCAATGTGAGCCATAATACCTATATTACGTGTTTTATCTATTGATACATCACGTGCCATATACTAGTCTCCCTTCTTACCATCTATAATGAGCATATGCTTTATTAGCTTCTGCCATCTTATGAGTATCTTCACGTTTCTTAACTGCTCCACCTATTCCGTTTGAAGCATCTATAATTTCAGCAGCTAGATTCTCTGCCATCCCTTTTCCTTTTCTAGTCTTTGCATATTGAATTAACCAACGAAGAGTAAGTGCATTAGCTCTATCTTCTCTAACTTCAGTTGGAACTGAATAGTTACTTCCACCAATACGTCTACTTCTAATTTCTAAAGCTGGTTTAATGTTTT
>CAMUZE010000005.1 GCA_947165135.1 uncultured Clostridia bacterium | reverse complement strand
ATACATTACATTCATAATTGCTTACACTTGGACAATTATAATTAAATGTTACTTTAGTACTCTCACATCCATATATTACCAAACATGTTATTAATATTAAGATTACACTTATATATTTTTTCATTCTTTTCACCATTATTGTTTTACTATTCTTATTATATAATATATTATCAAATTATTTCAACAGCAAAAAATATGAATAATTATAATATATTTGTTAATAATATTACTAAAGGAGGAACAATGAATACTATTTATAAGATTGCATTAGTTCTTGTGATAATAGGGGCTGTTAACTGGGGTCTAATTGGACTATTCAATGTTAACTTAGTAGCTCTGATATTTGGTACCGACTCCGTTATATCAAACATTGTATACGTACTTGTTGGAATTGCTGGATTAGTATCTTGCGGTATTCTAATGCAACCATTAGATGATGAGGCAAGAGCACATGCTCATAGATAATTAAATCAAAATAAAAACACTTCGTTTTGAAGTGTTTTTATTTAATCATTATAAACCTAATGAAACCTTGTCTATCTTTAGACCTGGACTCATAGTTGAAGATATACTTACACTTTTAACAAATGTGCCTTTAACACTAGTTGGTTTATTCTTTATTATTTCAGCAACTATTGCTCTTAAATTTTCTTCTAATTTCTTTTCATCAAAAGATAATTTTCCGATTGACATATGAACATTTCCATAAGAATCATTCTTGTATTCAACCATACCTTTTTTAATATTAGCAATAGCATCTTTAACATTAGTTGTAACAGTTCCAAGTTTAGGATTTGGCATTAAACCCTTAGGTCCTAAAACCTTACCTAATTTACCTAAAGCAGGCATCATTTCTGGAGTTGCTACAATAGTATCAAAATCAAACCAATTTTCTTTTTCGATTTTTTCTAACATGTCTTCTGCTCCACAATAATCCGCTTCTTTAGCTTCATCAGCTTTAGTCTTAGTAACAACTAATACTTTTTTAGTTTTACCAGTTCCATTTGGAAGAACAAAACTTCCTCTGATATTCATATCAGTTTTCTTAGCATCAATATTCAAATTTAATACTAAATCTACTGATTCATCAAATTTTCTGGTTTTAAAACTCTTAAGAACTTTAATCGCTTCAGTAACATCATAGCTTTTACTCTTATCAACATTACCTAATGCTTCCACATACATCTTACTATGTTTTCTCATATTTAACCTCCTCATGTGGTTTTTGGATTATCAATTTATCTTACGAATTACTTTTCTTCTTCGTTTTCGTTATTTTCTTCTGTAGTTTCTTCTTTAGCTTGTTCAGTTGATTCTACTTCAACATTTGCGCTACCTTCAGCCATTGCCTTAGCGCTTTCTTCCATTTGTTCAAGTTCTGCTTCTAATTTTTGAGCTTGTAATTCAGCTTCATGAGCTTCACGAGCTTGTTCTTGAAGTTCTTTATCATTTAAGCCTTTAACAGCTACCCCCATATTTCTAGCAGTACCAGCAACAATGCTAATAGCATCTTCTAAATCATATGCATTCAAATCTGGCATTTTAGTTTCAGCTATTTTAGTAACATCATCTTTTGATATTGTAGCAACAATTTCATTAGCACCTTTTTTACCAGCTTTATCAATTCCAGCTGCTTTCTTAATTAATGATGCTGTTGGTGGAGTCTTTAGTATAAAGTCGAATGTTCTATCTTCATAAATAGAAATTTCAACTGGAACTATATCTCCCATTTTTTCTCTAGTTGCTTCATTGTACTTAGTACAAAATTCTTGTAAGTTAATTCCTGCAGGTCCTAAAACAGTTCCAACTGGTGGAGCTGGTGTAGCTTTACCTGCTTCGATTTGTAACTTAATCTTTTTTACAACATTCTTTGCCACGAAAAACACCTCCTATAATTTTAGTTTAAATTTTTTCGCAAGTGGTTCACGATAATCCCTTAAATCTCCCACTTCTAATTTATATTAAAAATATAAATCGACTAGTACATAATAGCATAATCACACCATAAAATCAATAAAAATAATGCACTTTTATGCATTATTTTAATAATTTTCAGCTTTAATTTCCATATAACTTTCTGGATGCTTACAAACAGGACATACTTTTAATGCTTTTTTGCCTCTATAAACATGTCCGCAATTCCTACATACCCAGATTTTTTCTTCATCACGTTCAAATACTAAATTGTTTTCAATATTTCCAATTAATTTCATATATCTTTCTTCATGATGACGCTCAATTTCACCAACTTGTTCAAAAAGACGAGCTATTTCTGCAAATCCTTCTTCTTTAGCGGTTTTAGCAAAATCTTTGTACATTTCAGTCCATTCATAATTTTCACCATTAGCTGCATCTTTTAAATTCTCAATTGTTGAAGGAACATCACCATTATGTAATGCTTTAAACCATAATTTAGCATGTTCTTTTTCATTACCGGCTGTTTCTTCAAATATTGCTGCAATCTGCTCATATCCTTCTTTTTTGGCCTTTGATGCATAATAAGTGTACTTATTTCTTGCTTGGCTTTCTCCCGCAAAAGCTGCCATTAAATTAGCTTCTGTTTTACTTCCTTTTAATTCCATTTTAATACCTCTTTCTTTCATAAAAATTATATCATTTAAAAAAAGTAATGACAATCATTACTTTTTATTTTTTTACATTTTAGTTACTTGAACTAAGTCAACTTCAACTGGAGTTTCTTGTCCGAATAAATCAATAAGTACAGTAAGTTTTTCATTCTCTTTATCTTGACTTTCAATCTTACCAGACATACCTTTGAATGGTCCATCAATAATTGAAACATTATCTCCAACTTCTACATCTGTATTAATTGGTTTAACTTTCTGTTCACCATCACCAATAAATTTCTTAACTTCTTCAGGTGAAAGTGGAATTGGTTTAGCACCTTTTCCAGATGAACCGATAAATCCTGTTACTCCTGGAGTATTACGAACTACGTACCATGCTTCATCACTCATAATCATTTCGATCAAAACATAACCTGGAAACATTTTACGAACTTTTTCTTTCTTAACACCATCTTTAATTTCAACTTCAGTACGTTCAGGAATAATAACTCTAAAGATATTGTTTTCCATACCCATACTTTCACGTCTAGATTCTAGATAATCTTTAACTTTTTGTTCATGTCCAGAATAAGCATTAACAACATACCATAATTTCTTTTCTTCCATTAGAATAACCCTCCTATTAACTTTCTTAATAGTGTAAATAATGCATCAAGTCCATAGAAGTATAATCCAAAAAATACAAGCATAACAATAGTGATGCAAGAATACTTAACTAACGTTTTAGCATCTGGCCATCTAACTGTTTTAGCTTCTTTTTTAACCCCTTTAAAGAAACTTTTAATTTTTTTCATAATTCCTCCAAAAAAAAACACTCTCAAGTGATTTACAACTAAATATTAGCATAAATATTTAGTATTTTCAAGTGTTTTTTAATAAATTTCCAAAATATCTTTTATCATTATTTTATTACCATCAATAGTTAATAAATAATCATAACTTTTTGATATTATTACATAATCATTTTCACTATATGTTGTTTTTATATGTAATTTCTTTTTATATATAAAATCATTAGACCTAAATATATCATTTATTTTATTTTGTATTTCATTAAAATCATATTTTTTTTCTTCAATATTTTTATTATCATTATCCATATATGAATAATATACTTCTTCATTATGACTTATTTTCTTATTAATTTTATTAACAAATATTTCTGGTAACTTTTTCATACTATATTATATTAATTTAATATTCTATGTATTCTTTTCTTTTTAAATCTCTTTCTTTAATGCTTTCACGTTTGTCATATAATTTCTTACCTTGACACACACCAAGTTCAACTTTTGCCTTACCTTTTTTAAAATATATTTTTAATGGTATTAAAGTATATCTTTTAGTTTCTACTTCATTATTAATTCTAATAATTTCATTTTTATGAAGTAATAATTTTCTTTCTCGTCTTTCATCATGATTAAATATATTTCCTTCTTCATATTTACCAATATACATATTAGTTAGAAATATTTCTCCATTTTTACATCTAGCATATGAATCATTGATATTAGCATTTCCTTTTCTAATGCTTTTTATTTCTGTACCAACAAGTTCTATTCCTGCTTCATATGTACTTTTAATAAAATAATCATGACTAGCTTTTCTATTAACAATTTCCATAATTATAACTTCCTTACTAAAGTAAAATCTACTTCACGTCTTTCAGGATAAGCACCTGTACATACAACAAGTACTCTATCACCATATCTTAAATACATTCTATTGTTTCTAGAATATCCAAACATTTTCTCATTATAGTCAAAATTACCAGTTATTGGTTTTTTATGTATTTCAACATATTTAGCTATTTCTTCCAAAGAATCTAAATTTAATATTTCTTTAGCATCGATATCATCTAAGTAAAAATCTACTCTACCATCAATGAAATTATCTGTTCTTGCAAAAAAGCAACCATTCATCATTCCATCCACTGTAGCTTCAAATGTAGTGCCTATCTTATCCTCTAAATAAGTTGCATTTAAATAATCATTTATGGCATATTCACATTTTTCTGCATCTTGTTCACATTGAGATATTTGTTCACATATATCATCTAAATATTTTGCCCAAAATTTCAATGTATCCACATCATGTTTTTTTTCTACAACAAATACTTTAAACATTGTATGTACTAGTAAATCAGCCATTCTTCTTATAGGAGAAGTATAATGACAATAAAGATTACTAGCTATACCAAAATGTCCATAATTAACATCTGTATATTTTGCTTTTTGCATACATCTTAACAATTTATCACTAAATGCACTATAACTCTTATTATCTTTTAACGTATCAAGTATCATTCTAAGATCATGACCAGTTACATTTTCTGGATCAATCTCATATGGTAATTCTATCCCATAGGCTTTTAACATATCTGTAAACTCTTGTATTTTTCTTGGGTTAGGATCACCATGCGTTCTGAATACAAAAGGAACTGTATTTAAAAACACTTCAGATAATTTGTCAATCATAAATTCTGCGAATGCTTCATTTGCAAATATCATTTTATTTTCAATTAATTCTTCTGCTGGTCTTTGAACTCTAGGTTTTATTTCAATTACATTATCATTTCCATCAAATATATATTTTGGTTCTTTTCCTTCAAAATCAACTTTGCCTCTTTCAATTAATGCTTTTTTCATTATTCTAGAAGTAATGTAATTATTTAAAACAACCTTTCTTGTAGGAATATTTATTTCATTTCCAACTTCAAAATCACTTTCTTTATTATTTTTAAGTAATTCTTCTTTTGTCAAACCATATTTATATGCAATAGAATCTATTGTTTCATTTTTACCAACTGTATATTTTAATACTACATAATCTTTAGTATCTTCTGTATGTTTACTATCTATGATGTCTTGAACAGCATCATAATTCATTTTTTGTTTAGATTTTATTACAGCCATAAATACATTAGGATGTAACTTTTCTCCAGCAGGAGTAAGTTCATATTGAACTACTAACGCAAATCTATCTTCATTTGGATTTAATGAACATATACCATTTGAAAGTTCTATTGGAAGCATTGGCGCAACTTTATTACCCCAATAATCAGAGTTACCCTTTAATTCAGCATACTTCCATATCTCACTACCCATTTTAACATAATGACTAACATCAGCAATTGCTACTGTTTCTAAATAATTACCATTTGGTAAAATTATAGTGTTAATTGCATCATCTATATCTTTTGTATCTTTTCCATCAATTGTTACAATTGTTTCCCCTCTTAAATCTATTCTTCCAGATTTTAACCCCTCATTAATTTCTTCTTCTGTTAGTGAAGTATTAAAACTTTTTGCTTCTTCTAACACTTCATCTGGGAAACCGGATCTTCTATTAAATTCACTACCTATAACTGCAAATGCAGTTTCTTTTCCAACTGCATTTTTATGTCCAATAACATAATCTATTTTTGCAAGGACTTGTCCTTTTGCAATATCTTTCACGTAATCAAGGTGTACTAAAAGTCCATCTACTAAATTAATGTCTGTTTTTTCAATTTCAATATGATATGGAAGGTCATCTAAAGGTTTAATACTAAACACGCCATTATTATTAACTACTTCTCCTACTCCACGTCCTAAAGAACGTTTAAGTACTCTGACAACTCTTCCTTCAGTATGTTCTTTATTTGTGTAATCAACTAAAACGGTATCTTTATCTAAAGCACCATTCATATTAATTTTATTAACTAATATATCTTCTCCATCATGAACTAAAACATGACCATTGCCTTTAGCATGCATATCCATCTTACCGACCAATAATTCATTTATTACATAGCCATTGCCACTTGTTAATCTAATAATTCCTTCTTGACACAATTTTCTTAAACATTCTAATAATTCTTCGTAATCACTAACTGTATTATCAGGCTTAATAACATCCATTATCTCTGTAGGGTTTAAAGCTTTTTCTGCATTTTTAATCACATCAAATATTTTTTCTTTCATATTCTACCTCTATAACTATTTTAGCATATAATAAAAAAAGTTCACATACTATTTGTGAACTTTTTTATATTTTTTAAAATGATAAAATTGCTGAAATTATTATAAATGCAAAACCTAAAAAATAAGTTAATCTTGTTATAACAACTTCAAGTCCTCTTTCTTTTGTTTTTCCTAAAAGCACATTATTTCCACCGGAAATAATTTGACTTGCATCACTTGCTTTATTACTTTGTAAAAGAACTATTACTATAATTAATACTGATATTACTAATAGTACTGTTTCCATCTTCTTCTCTCCTTCGCAAAAAGTATTATACTATATTTTTTTTTAATAAACAAGAACTATTTATTCTCATTAATCTGTTCTTCTATTTTTAAAAGTCTATTAAATTTACAAATTCTTTCACCTCTAGAAACTGAACCAGTCTTAATAAAAGGTATTCCAAGAGCAACTGCAGCATCAATTATAAATGTATCTGTTGTTTCTCCACTTCTATGTGACATAATACAAGTATAATTGTGTTGTTTTGCCATTACTACTGTTTCTAACATCTCATAGAATGTTCCGATTTGATTTGGTTTAATTAATATTGAATTACACAATCCATTTTTAATACCATTTTCTAATTCTTTTTTATTTGTAACAAATAAATCATCACCAACTATATTTATTTCTTTACCTAACCTATCAGTAATTAATTTAAATCCTTCATAATCATTTTCATCGAATGGATCTTCTATTGAAATAATTGGATAATTCTTAACTAAATCTAAATAGTAATCAAGAAGTTCTTCTTTACTCATCATTTTATCTTCTATTTTATATGTCTGTGTTTGTTCATTATATAATGAACTAGCTGCAACATCTAGTGCAATAAACACGTCTTTTCCAGGAACATAACCTGCAGTTTCAATTGCTTTAATAATATAACTTAACGCTGTTTTGTTTGTTTCTAAATTTGGAGCAAATCCACCTTCATCTCCAACAGAAGTTGTAAGTCCTTCATTATCTAATAATTTCTTTAATGAATGAAATACTTCACTTGCACATCTAAGTCCTTCTTTAAAAGATTCTCTTTTAGGAACAATCATAAATTCTTGAATATCTAAATTATTCTTAGCGTGCATACCGCCATTAACAATGTTAAACATTAATCTTGGAATATGTTTTTCTCTTGAATTTAAATATTCATAAACTTCTTTACCACTTTCCAAAGCAGAAGCTTTAATACAAGCCAAAGATACTCCTAATGTAGCATTTGCACCTAATCTACTTTTATTTTCAGTACCATCTAATTCCACCATTTTCATGTCGATTTCTTTTTGATGTGTAACTTCCATACCAACTACTGCTTCTTTTATTAAAGTATTTACATTGTTTACAGCTTTTAAAACACCTTTACCGCAATATCTCTCATCATTATCACGTAATTCTAGTGCCTCTCTACTTCCTGTTGAAGCCCCACTTGGAACTGCCGCAATACCTATAAAACCTTTTTCAGTTTTTACTTCCACCTCTACTGTTGGATAGCCTCTTGAATCTAATATTTCTCTTGCTTTAATATCAACTATTTTGCTCATAATATCTCCTTTACTATTTTCTAATATTCATTATACTATTTTTTAAAATAATATGCTATAATAAATATGTAAAAAGGGTGAAGCAAAATATGAAGGTTATTGAAATAGATAAAGAAACGTTTAATGAATTTGCATGTAAACATATTCTTAAAAACTTTTTTCAATCAAAAGAATATGGGGATTTAATGCAGAATAGTGAATATTCTGTTATGTATGTTGGCGGTTATGAAAATGAACAAATAGTTGCCGGCAGTTTAATATTATATAAAAACATCGCTCCAAGCATTAAATATGGATATGCACCTCGTGGTTTCTTAGTTAATTATTATGACACAAATTTATTAAGGGATTTTACTAAAGCAATTAAAGATTTTTTCTTTGCCAAAGGTTATGCATTTATTAAAATAAATCCAGAAGTAACTTATGCTACTGTAGATTTAGAAAATAAAACTAAAGTTATTAATTCTAAAAGTGAAAAATTGATGTTGACGCTTAAATCACTTGGATATGATAAATTGAAAGATAATTTATATTTTGAATCTTTGCTTCCAAAATTTACTCCTGTTATTAATTTGACTACATATGATTTAAATTTATTAGATGATGATGTTAAAAAAGATATGGAGAATCATGAAGAAAAAGGAATATATTTTGTTTCCGGACAAAAAGAAGATATAAATACTTTCTATTCGTACGTAGAAGATAAAGATAGTAAAACAGTACAATATTATGAAGCTTTATTTGATAGTTTAAAACCAAGTGATATGGTTGATTTACTGATACTAAATTTAGATTATGATAAATATGTAAAGTTTTTACAAAAGAAATTTATTGATGAACAAGAAAATAATGAGAGAATAAATGATATATTTAAGGATAATCCTCAAGATACAAATTTATTTGAACAAAAAATGGCTTCTGATAGAACATTAAATGATATATCTTCTGATATAGCCTTAATAAATCAAAAGATGCAAGAAAATGTATTAGAAGAAACATATGGTGCAGCACTTGTTATCAAGCATCAAGGAAGAGTCACAATATTAATTACAGGTCAAAAAAATGAGTTTAAACTTGCCAATTTTAAGACATTTATGTTTTATAAGATAATTGAAGAATATAAAAAAGCTGGTTATTATTTTGTTGATTTAAATGGTATTACTGGAGATTTTACAGAAAATAATCCATATAAAGAATTAAACGAATTTAAATTAAAATTTAAGCCTACTGTTTATGAATACATTGGAGAATTTGATCTAATTATTAATAAACCAATACATCAGATATTATGGTCAACAAATAAAATACAAAAAGAATTCTATAAATAAAAGGAAGATTCACAATAGTGAATCTTTTTAAATGTATTTGTCTAAATCTTTAGGTACCTTATCATTAACAATCATACTTATTATTTTATTTTCTTTTTCTTCTGATACATCTTTTCCTGTTATATCAGATAGTTTATGAATTATTTCCCTTAAAGTATTTTCATCTTTAAAGTTACCTTCTTGTAATTTTCTTGCAAGATCAATAATAGTGTCTTTACTTACTTTTGTCTTCTCTTCTATCCTATTTAAAAAATTATCATTCACATATATCACCTAACATATTATATGTAAACGATAATTTTTTGTTTTAAAAATTAAACATTAACCACTCTGGTTTAAATATCATAAGTAGGCCAATAATTAACATTATTATTCCACCTATTAAATGAGAATACTTTCCAAATTTATTAGATATAGCTTTTATCTCTAATGTCTTCATAGCAATTATAAATACTACAATATCATCTATTAAAAAGAATAGTACATATATTAATGAATAAATTAAAGACATCCCTTTTCCAACATTATTAATTGCAAGTATTTGAGTAAACATAACAGGAAGTCCTAAAGAACATAACAATTCTATAATGTTTACTGATACTGCTAATAAAATAATACCTAATATTGCTAAAAAGAATGATTTTTCTTTCACTATTTTTTTAATAGCATTAATTATTCTCTTTCTATTCTTAGTATCGACAACTTCGCATCCATCATCATCTTTTCTATTTATGAATTTAAGTACAGAAACAACTCCAAATATTATAGCTACCATTGCTATACCAAGTCTTATATATATTATTTTGTTTAAGAATATTGCAAGATTTAACCAAGACACTAGAAATAAGAAATATACTAATGCAGAAGCAGTTAAGAATGTTATACCAAGAGTCCACATTCTCTTTTTATCTTTCATTCCAAGTAGCATTGATATTAAGAATATGAGTATCCACATTGCACATGGATTAAATCCATCTACAAGTCCAATTAATATAGCACTTAATATTATTGGAAACTCTTTTACATCTTTTTTTCCTATTATTGGCAAGTCATATTCGCTTTCATCATACTTAGTATCATCGCCTTCCATATGAGCATTTTCATTACCCGCCTCATTAGGATCTACAACACCCAAATATATTCCAACTTCATCTTTATAATTAATATTTTTATAATAATTTACTGTATTTTTAATTCTTTCTGGTGTGATATCACTAGAATAACCAGTAATTGAATTACTTCCAATTATTAAATATGGAATACCACTGCCTCTATCTTCTAACAAATTATGAATATCCTCATATTTTTTTGCATTATTTTCATCATACCAAACTTCATATTTATGTAGTTTAATATAATCTTTATCTTTTAAATACTCTTTTAAAAATGCTTCCTCTTCAGCACAATGAGGGCATCCATCTCCGTAGAATAAATAAATGTTTAACTCTTTTTCTTTTCCAAAAACTATTGTTGGAAAAATTAATAATAAAAATATTATAGTATATATTATTTTTTTCATATTATTCACCTTTTAATATATTTTCAAATTCTTCTTTTTTATGTTCTCCATTTAATCTAGCAATTTCTTTTCCATCTTTAAAAAATATAAATACTGGAAGTATCTTTCCTATATTAAACTTTGCCACTTCTTCCTCATCAAAATCATAATCATATTCTTCTATTTCAATATCATATTCATCTTTAATCTGATTAATAACTTTGTTCATGATAATACAAGATGGACAACCCAAAGAATTAATTTTTACAATTTTCATATTATCACCACATATAAAATTATATTATTTTATTTAATTATTGTAAAGATTTTGATTTTTGAATATTATATGTTATCTTAGCTATACCCTTTCTAGATACAAATCTTGTACCAAATATTCCTAATTTCATCATTAATCCTGGTATTATTATTGTCTTATTCTTTTTAATCATTTTTAATGTATATTTAACTACATCTATACTTGGTAATGACTTAACTCCAAACTTAACATTTGCTCTATCATTAAATCCAGTATCTACTGGACCTGGACACAATACATGTATTTTAACATTACTATTATCATGTCTAAGTTCTTCATATATTCCAAGAGTAAGATTATATACATATGATTTAGTAGCATAATAAGTGGCCATTAAAGGACCTGGTTCGAATGCAGCACTTGAAGCAACATTTAATATGCGTCCCTTATCTTTTTTTACAAAATCTTTTAAAAATAATTTTGTTAGAATATGATATGTTTTAATATTTAAATCTATCATATTTAGTTCATTATCTAAATTAGTTTCATAGAATTTTCCGTATGCTCCAAAACCAGCATTATTAATTAGAAAATCTATTTTATTTTTATATTTATCATATAATTTATAAACATTTTCTTCTATACTTAAATCCATTATTTCTAATTCTACTTTACAATTTAATTCTTTTTTTAATGATTCTAATTTTTCTTTACTTCTTGCAACTAAAATTAATTCATTTTCTTTATTTGAAAGTTCTCTTGCAAAGTCTGCTCCCATCCCACTAGAAGCACCTGTTATTAGTATTTTCATATTATTCACCAAAATTATTATAACAAAAAAATAAGATATTTGATAATATCTTATTTTATTATTAACAATAACTTCTTACTTTATTAACTAGCTTTAAAGAGTTTTCGTTTTTGATATGTTTTGATATTAAGCATAACACTTCTTTTGATTTTAGAAGTTCATTTAATGAATTAATTGTTATATATTTACCGCTTTGTTCTTGTGAAAATTTAATACCTATTCCTTCATTTTCAATCCATGTTTTTAGGTTACCACCATAATCATCAATTAATATTGAATTTCTAGGATCTACCATATCACATTTTTCTATTCCTTTTGGGACACATATTATATTGATACTTTTATTTTTGCTTCTTATGAATGATACTTTTGCTCTCATTTCATTACAAGAATGAACTGTTGTTAATATACAAGGCTTATATAAACCACTTTCTTCTAATAATCTTATATTTTCAAAGGCATCATTTATTTCTTTAGTATTTGAAAGAACTGTATTCCAGTCTAATTCTCTATAAAATTTATTAACTCTTTCAGTATCACTAAGACTAATACCTAAATCAGCAATCATTTTATAAGTTTCATTTATTGTATCAACTAGAACCCCATCAAAATCAATATATAAATTAATCATAAATAACCTCCATTTTATTATTAATTATTACTATTTTTTAAAACTCTTTTTAATACTTCTGAATTTTGCATATTTGTACATCCAGCTGTGAAAAATGAATTAATTCTTTGAACTTCAGATAATTCAATTGTATCAACTAACCTAAATTTTATTAATGATAATAATTCTTCTATATATGGTTCTACTAGCTGTTGATTTTTATTTAAATCTCTAATATCCATATAACTATCATATTGGAATTTTATATTTTTCATGGCATATCTACTATTTTTTTCTAACGCCGCTAATTCTTTTATTAATTTTGCAGAATTACTATTAATATCACCACATTTTTTACTTAGTTCTTCTATTTTTTCTTTTCTTTTTCTTATTAACTCTTCTTGATACTTTGATAGTATACCATTATAATACGCTATTTTTTCTTCTACTGTTGGAAGATTTTCAATTGATGAAAGATCCCTGTTAAATAATGCTGCAATAGATGCTTCTGAACCTTCAATTAAACTTTTAATAAAATCTACTATAGGTGGAACAAAATATAATGTAAAATTACAATCATATAAATCTACTACTTCATCATCATATTCATACCAGTGTGTTGTCGTTTTACCATTCTTCTTATATTTTACATTCTCTACATATGCTAATGTTTTTTCAACATCTCCTAAAATATAATCATACCTCCAACTATTTTCTTTAGGAAAATAACTAAATTCCATTTCTCTTTTAACATCATGTCTTTCACCACAATTCTTAGCAATTCTAATCATCAGTTCTTCAAGTTTCTGTTTGTCATACACCATCTCATACTTTTCTAGTACTTCTCCATTTTTTCTAATATAAATCATATACCCTCCTTAATGTGTATTTTATACACATATGATTTTATATATAAAGCATATTTTAAAATATGCTTATGTCCTTCTTTCTGTAATCAAATTTATATACTTTAGCTTTCTTACGTCCGAGATATTTTATTTCTTTTCCAGTATCAATTATTACACTTAACATTTTTTTTCTAAAATTTCTTCTATCAATCTTTATGTTTAATATTGATTCATATACATCTTGAAGTTCTGGAAGTGTAAATCCATTTGGAAAGAATGATTTTAAAATATCTGTAGTAATTATTTTTTCTTTTAATTTTTCTATTGCATAATTTAATATTTCATTATGATCATATGCAAGTGTAGGAATATTATCTAAGGAGAACCAATCAGCATTAGATGTTTTATTTGTACTTTTTAGAACTTCTACTCTTTTATTATCAATAATTCCAATATATCCAACACCAATCATTCTTTGAAGAGGACTTCTATCAAGTGCATCGAATGTTCTAAAAGGAGATAAATCATCAAGTTCAATTCCTGTTTTTTCTTTTAGTTCTCTAAGAGCTGCAACTTTAATTAGTTCATTATTATACATTGCTCCACTTGGAAGTGACCAGCATCCTTTATAAGGTTCATTAGTTCTTCTAATCAATAATACTTTAGTAATTCCTTTCTCTACAGTAAACAAAGCAGTAATAACATGAATACCAATATTTTTATATAACTTATTTTTTAGTTCCATATTTTCCTCCTTCTTTGTAATTTAATTATATGTGTATTTTTTACACTTGTCAATACTTTTTTTTAAAAAATAAAAAAAGTTGCTATTTAGCAACTTCTTCAGCTCTTGTTTCACGAATTACAACAACTTTAATTGTTCCAGGATATTGCATTGTTTCTTCAATCTTATCTTTAATTTCACGGGCAACTTTATAACTTGCTAAGTCATCAATTTGATCAGGTTTAACAATTACTCTTACTTCTCTTCCTGCTTGCATTGCATAAGATTTTTCAACGCCTTCCATTGAATTTCCAATTTCTTCAAGTTCTTCAAGTCTCTTTACATAATTTTCTAATGAATCATTACGAGCTCCTGGTCTAGCAGCGCTAAGTGCATCTGCTATTGCAACTAATTCTGAAATAACATATTCTGCTTTCTTATCTCCATGGTGAGATTCAATTGCATTAATAACAACTTTATCTTCATTGTGTTTCTTAGCTAAATCTGCTCCGATTTCAACATGACTACCTTCCATTTCAAAATCTATTGCTTTTCCAATATCATGTAATAAACCAGCACGTTTTGCAAGTGATACATTTTCTCCAAGTTCACTAGCCATTAGTCCTGCTAAATGAGCAACTTCTTTACTATGATTTAAAGCATTTTGGCCATAACTTGTTCTAAATGCAAGTTTTCCAATCATTTCTACCATTTCTGGGTCAACTTTAGAAATACCCAGTTCAAATAAAGCTTCTTCACCTTTTTCACGAATTAATTTTTTATAATCTTCGCATACCTTATCATATAATTCTTCAATTCTTGCTGGATGTATACGTCCATCTTTAATTAATGTCTCCAAAGTTACTTTTGCAATTTCACGTCTTAATGGATCAAATGATGATAACACAATTACTTCAGGAGTATCATCAATAATTAAATCTACTCCTGTAACAGATTCAAGTGTTCTAATGTTTCTACCTTCTCTACCAATAATTCTTCCTTTCATTTCATCATTAGGAAGTTCTACTGTAGTTACTGTTTGTTCACTAGTAACATCATTTGCATACCTTTGCATACTTGAAACTAATAAATCTTTTGCTTTTCTATCAGCTTCTAGTTTTGCTTCATCTTCTCTTTCCTTTAAGTAGACAGATATTTCTTTTGACATCTCTTCTTCTACTTTTTTAAGTACCATTTCTCTAGCTTTTTCCTTAGAAAAACCAGAGATCTTTTCTAAAAGAGCTATTTGCTCTTTTATAATACTCTCCATTTTTGCATCTTTTTCTTGAATTTCTTTTTGTTTTGCTAATAAATCTTTATCTTTTTGGTCTAGATTTTTTTCTCTTTCAGTTAATAATTCATCACGTTTGTCTAAACTTTTTTCTCTGTTATCAATTCTGTCACTAAGTTCATTAAGTTCTTTTTTCTTTTCTTTAATCTCAGCATCAGTTTGATTTTTTAACTTATAACTTTCTTCTTTTAATTCTAAAATGCCATCTCTTTTAGCTTTTTCAGCTTCTCTTTTAGCATTTTGAATTAGTTTATCAGCTTCTTTTTGTGCAGCATTTCCTCTTATTTTATTAATTATTATAACAGCAATTGCTCCCACAAATAATCCAACTACTACAAGCAAAATGGAGAACGCTAAATTATTCATACGACTCCTCCATCTTTCCAGAAGTAAAACATTACTTCTAATAATATTTTAAGATTTTATAAGGATATTGTCAATGTAAAAAGTTATATAGATAAAAGTATTATTATTAATACAGATGCAATAAATCCGCATATCATTCCACTTCTCATTGAATCTGTTAAATATTTTTCATTATATTTAATAATTGGATACAAAAATATTGGAACTAATAAAAATCCAAAAAAATATCCAAGTGAAAAAAATACCCATAAAAGTATATAATTAACTTTATCTTCCCTTTTTTTCATATTCAACTTCCCTACAACAATTTTAACATAATTAAAAAAAGATTTAAATATCATTTTAAATCTTTTAACTCAAATATTATATCTCTAAGCTCAGTTGCCCTTTCAAAATCTAATTTTGAAGCGGCTTCTTTCATTTCGGTTTCTAATCTAATAATCATATTATTTAATTCTTTCTTAGAGTATTTTTGTTTTTCTATTTTTTCTTCTTCAACTTCATTTGTTATAGCATCAGAAATATTCTTAATTATTGTTTTAGGAATAATATTATGTTTCCTATTATATTCTTCTTGTATTTTTCTACGTCTTTCAGTTTCATCTATTGCAATCTTCATTGCCTCACTAATATAATCTGCATACATTATTACTTTACCATTTGCATTTCTTGCTGCTCTACCAATAGTTTGAATTAGGCTCCTATCACTCCTTAAAAAACCTTGTTTATCTGCATCCATTATGCATATTAATGATACTTCAGGAATATCAAGCCCTTCACGAAGTAGGTTAATTCCAACAATTATATCTATCTTTCCAAGTCTTAGATTACGTATTATATTTAATCTTTCTAGTGTTTTTATTTCATTATGTAAATATGTTACTTTATAACCAAGTTCTTTTAAATAAGATGTTAATTCTTCACTCATACGTATTGTTAATGTAGTAATTAACACCCTTTCATTAGCCTCAATTCTCTTATTTATTTCTTCAATTATATTATCAATTTGATTCTTAGTACTTCTAACTTCAATAAGTGGATCTAATAGTCCAGTTGGTCTAATTATTTGTTCAACTGGTTTATCAGTTAATGAAAGTTCATACTCTCCAGGGGTTGCTGAAACATATATTGTCTGATTTAGTTTACTTCTAAATTCATCAAACTTTAATGGCCTATTATCCATTGCGGAGGGAAGACGAAAACCATAATCAACAAGAGTTTGTTTTCTCATATGGTCTCCATTATACATACCTCTTACTTGTGGAAGAGTAACGTGACTCTCATCAACGATAAGTAAGAAATCTTTTGGAAAGAAATCTATTAATGTTGTAGGAGTTTGGCCTTTATCTCTTAAAGATAAATGTCTACTATAGTTTTCTATACCATGACAAAACCCTGTTTCTTTTATCATCTCTAAATCATACATTGTTCTTTCTTTTAGTCTTTGTTCTTCTAAAAGTTTGCCTTCATTATGAAGTTCAGTTAATCTATCTTTTAATTCATTTTCTATTCTTTTTGTAGCCTCTAGTAATTTTTCATCACTAGTTACAAATAAACTTGCTGGAAATATACTAATAGTTTTAACACTAGAATTTATTTTACCAGTTAATGGATCAAATAAACTTATTTTATCTATTTCATCTCCAAACATTTCTACTCTAATACCTTGTTTCTTTTCACCTATTGGAATTAATTCTATAGTGTCTCCTTTAACTCTAAAAGTTCCACGTTTAAAATCAATATCATTTCTTTCATATTGCATTCCGACTAATTTTTCTAAAATAATATCTCTGTCAATATTATCTCCAACACTCAAATTAAGCATTTTATTAATGTATTCATCTTTTTCACCAATATTATATATACAAGATACACTAGATACTATTATTGTATCATCTCTATTAATTATTGCAGAACAAGCAGCATGTCTAAGCTCATCTATTTCATCATTAATAGATGAATCTTTTTCTATATATAAATCTTTTGATGGAACATATGCTTCTGGTTGATAATAGTCATAATATGAAACAAAATATTCTACTTTATTTTCAGGAAATAATTCTTTAAATTCTGCATACAATTGCCCTGCTAAAGTTTTATTATGTGCTAAAACCAGAGTTGGTTTATTAACTCTTGCTATAACATTTGCCATAGTAAATGTTTTACCAGTTCCAGTAGCGCCTAGTAATACTTGATCTTTTTTTCCTTCGTTTATACCTTTGACAAGTTCATCTATTGCTTTTGGCTGATCACCTGAAGGGGTATAATTACTTACTAACTTAAACATAACTGCTCCTTTCTATAATAATTTATTCTAATGATATTTTAACATTTTATACTAGTTCCAACAACATTTACTTAATATCACTATAAAACATATTAATTGTTGCTGATGTGATTAGAGAGTTATTATCATCAAATAATTCTACACTATAATATCCTATTGTTTTACCTTCTTTTAATTTTTTAGCAATTGCAAATATTTTTTTACCTTTTGCTGGCTTTAAATAATTTACATTACAACTAATTGTTAATGGGAACTTACCATTCATACTTGCAAGTACTCCAGCAGCAGTATCACATAATCCAAAAAGTAATCCTCCATGTACTATTCCAATTGGATTCAAACCATTTTTTTTAATTTTATATTCTAATTTTGCATGATTATTATCTAATTCAATTATTTTAAAATCGTTATGTTTCATGAATCCATTGTCTTTGTTATATTCTTCAATTACTTTTTCTTTCATTATTATTTCCTTCCAAGAGCAAGTTTAATCTCATTTTGCTCATAATCTATTTCTTCCATAAATCCATCTAATAATTCTTTATTATTTATATAAAATGTATAAAGATTAAATAATTCATCATATAATTTTGAATATTTTTCAAAAGACATATGTGAATTATTATATAGATTTCTAAAATATTCATAATACTCATCTATTTTTTTAAAATTTTCATTCATAATATATTCTGGAACAGATTTAATATAATGAACACCCCTACTATCCAATATTTGTAAATCATCAACTGGAATGTATATATGGGGAATTGTTGAATCCAAAAATAATATTTTTCCATCACGATTTACAGAAACAATTTCATGATTAGAACTTTCGTTTTCATCATCACCAACGGATACCGTTAATGCATCATCAAAATCATCTAATATACTTTTCAGCATACCAGCCTTATGTCTACAGCAACTATTTCCAAGAACAACGTCAATTCCAGGTGCTACTATTAGATTATCCCTATAAGCTCCATCATTTTTTTCTCCACCACTAAATCCATTTACATCAAATAAACTTTGTATAAATGCATATCTATGTAATGCATCATTTTCTATATTTCTTCTTATAAAAGCAATGGCTTTTTTTATTAATGAAAAATAGCATATCATATGACTATAATGTATAAAATCATAACTATATTCTTCTATTTTTTCTTTTCTCTTATTTTCAACCATGTACTTTAAAGTATCAACTATCCAATCAAAACTTTTAACTCTTCGGCCATATAAAAAATCATTATTATTCCACAACACTTTTATTGCCTCATCAAATCTGCTCAAGTCATGATTTTGGTGTACTTTATTAAACATTTTTTCTTCTTCTCTTCTTCTTTTTTTATCCATATTAATCACTTAAATTTTATTATAAATAAAAAACAACTTTATGTAAAGTTGTCTTTTCTAAACTATCTTGAAATAGAATAGTAGTATTAACACTATAACGCCTGGTAATCCAAATACTCCAACAACTAAAGCAGTAATAACATTAATTGGAATGTTAGGAATTCCCAAAGCACCACCAAATTTATTTACTAGCCATAAAACTATAATACCAATTACAATATTTAATATTAATTCTCCAATAGTCTTTAATGAAACATTGAAAACAAATTTTAAAACTAATAATAATATGGCTGCAAATAAGACAATATACAAATACTTCATAAGGTTTCCTCCTAATTACATTTTACAATTTTTATGCGTTGTTTACAATATTTTTTTCTTTTTCTTCTAAGTAATTAGGGTTTATAGATTTATCAATTTCATCACTTACTTCATTTTCATCTATAATTAAATCATATGCATCTTCATTATTTGAAATTGGTATTCTAATCTTAGTATCTCCAACAATTTCAATTCCAAGTTCTTTGGAAATAGTATATTTTATTGTATTACCATCGCTTGAAACATCTGTGCATGTTGGATTTTTTAAGCTTCTTATTATTACTTGATCATCATCATTATCAGTATTCTCATCTCTAACTCTAACTCTTACTTTTTCTTCATAATTAATATTGTTTGATGCCACATTTGTTTTAGTATTATCATCATAACTATACCAAATATTAACATCATAGCTTCCATTAATTTTAATATATTCCCCTTCTTTAACTCCCTTTATTTTATGATTGATAACCCAGCAGCCCAAAACAGTATCAACTTTATTATCTGTTACTAATTCATATTCATTTTTAAATGTTTTTTTTCCTTTTCCAATAATTGTTTTAGTAACAATTTCCTTATAATTATTAAACATAGGCAAATATCCTCCTAATAATAAAATATGCTTAATAATTAATAATGTACTATTTTTTACTTTTGATATTAATAACTACGTATTCACTTCTTGATTCAGTTCTTATAGGTATAGCCCATCCCCCTATTCCAGAAGTAACTATAGCTGTAAAATCATCTTTTTGATAAATACCATATACCAAATCTGATAAATTATGTATATTATTTATTTCACTATCTGTTTTATCATCATCACTTGCAATCAAATTATATAACTTTTGCATTAATCCTAGCGGAAATATTTGACCATTGTGTGTATGACCAGATAGTTCCAAGTTAATTCCTTTTTCTCTATTAGATTTGTATTCTAAAGGCACATGATCAATTAATATTGAATAAAAGCTACTGTCCTCATCACTAATTATTTCATCAAGATTTTTTCTAACGTCATAACCTCTTCCAATTAATATAACATCATCATTTATATACTTTTTATCTTCTTCTAATATTATTATATTGTTATCCCTAATTGTTCTTTCTAATTCTTCAGGAGTAAATGTTTTATTATTAGAATACATGTTTTTATCATGATTACCATAAATATAATAAATACCATATTTACTATTAATAGAACTCAATATATTAATGGCACTTTTCATTTCTTCCCCGCTAGTTCTTTCATCTACAATGTCTCCACCAAGAAAAACAAAATCAGGATTCAATTTACTTATTTCATCACAATATTTTTTTAATTCATTATCATTTAAACTAACTCCATAATGCAAATCTGATAATAAAATAGCTTTATAATCATTATTTAATTTATCACCATAAACAGTATATTCTGTTTTAACTATATTCTTCATATTATAAAGTCCATAAGATGTAAATAGTAAACTAAATAATAATGGTATAAATAAGTATACTTTCTTCCATATTTTATTCTTTTTTAAAAATAAATCGATTATAGAAATAAAGAAATACATCATAATTACATATATTAAAAAAATTGATAAAACTCCACCTATTTTACTATTGAAAATTAATAATACAGATCCTATAAAAAGAAAAGCTGAAATAATAAATAAGATTATATTAACTTTTTTCTTTTTAATAGGTTTAAAAGATTTATAAATATCTAAAATATACTTATACAATATAAAAGTCATTATAACAAAAATTAAAAAAATTACAAATACGAAAAATGCCATACTACCACTCCAATTATAATAATAATTATACTATCTGAAGAATATTTGTTCAAGAAAAGATAATAATAAAAATATGAGTATAATTGATATATTAAATGAAAGAAAACAATATATGCCAGATCTTCAATTAAAGGAGATTTCTTTTGGTTTAAATAAATTATATATTATAAATATTCAAACTGTTTCTGATTCAAGCCAATCAAATAAATTTATTTTAGATTATTTAGCGAAAAGAAGTTTATTAAAAAATGAAATTGTTTCATCCTTAAAAAAAGATATTATTAATTATATACCATCTATTAGTTTTATAGAAATTAATGAATCACAAGTATTTGAATATTTATTTAATGGCTTTACGATTATAATATATAAAGATGAAATAATTGCTATAGAGACAAGAGCACAGTTAGATAGAGCAATCAGTGAACCAACTAGTGAACCAACAATTAAAGGTCCAAAGGATTCTTTTAATGAAAATTATAATATGAATATTGGATTAATTAGAAGAAGAATTAAATCAGAAGATTTATATATTAATGAATTAACTATTGGTGATAAAACTAAAACAAAAATAGGAATTATTTATTTAAATGACATAGTTGATAAAGAATTATTAAATGATGTGATAGATAAAATAAAAATTATTAAAACAGATAAAATACTAGACACATATTATATAAAAGAATTAATAAAGCAAGAAAATAAAACTATTATTCCAACAATCAAATCAACAGAAAAACCCGATAATGTCGCTAAAAATTTAACTGAAGGAAAAATATGTATAATTTCTGAAAACTCTAGTAATGTTTTAATAGTGCCGACTTTCTTTATAGATTATTTTTATAATAATGAAGATAATTATCAAAAAAAATTCTATGTATATTTTGTTAAATTAATAAGAATTTTGGCTTTACTCATAACAATATTTGCACCAGCAATATACTTATCATTAATTACATATGATCAACAAATGTTACCAACAGATTTATTAATTAATTTTTCACTTCAACGCTCAGGCGTACCTTTTCCAGCATTAATTGAAGCATTCTTACTGATGATAACATTTGAATTATTATATGAGGCAGATGCACTCACCCCGACCACAAGAGGAACATCTCTTTCAATACTGGGTGCTTTAGTACTTGGTGATGCAGCTGTAGCAGCAGGAATTGTATCTCCAATTATGGTTATAGTTATCGCTATCACAGCGATAAGTTCTATATTTTTTTCATATCAAGATTTTCAATCTTCAATTAGACTTTATAGATACCTAGTAATGCTACTCTCTTGTTTTTTTGGACTTATTGGAATAGTATTTGGATTTTTATTTATCTTAACTAAATTATGCAGTGTTAAAACATTTAATAGACCATATATAATTTCTTTTGGTATATTTAAATCTAAAAATGCTCTTATCAAACATGGATTATTAAATCAAAATACTGACAAAAATATTTAAATATGATATAATTACATAAAAATAAGAGATAAAGAATATGAAAGAAAAAAAAGTAAAAATTACGCTTTATATGATTACTCTAGCCATGATACTTCTAGGTTTAACAAACTTTATATCAAGTTCAATACCATTGCTGTTTTACTTTGGACTATTTTTCTTTTTATGTGGATTTTTTGCTGGAAATGATGGCGAAACTTTTATATTATTTTCACATGGTATGACTGGATGGATAATAATGATTGTATCATCTTTATCTAAAGTATTTAAAAGCCCATTAATGTATGATAATGCTATTAATTTATATATATATTTAGGAGTCGCTTTAATTTTTTTTGTTGTAGCGACAGCCCTATCTGTTATTCGAAATAAAAATAATAATTTTAGAAATAAAAGTTATTCATTATTAATACCTTTTGTTTTATATTTCATAGGATTACTAATGATTACAATTTTTCCTTTTATTTATAAAACAATATATACTTTATAAGCAAGCAAAGCTTGCTTTTTTTGTGATTATATTTCTAAATTTTGTTAACAATAATATTAGGTGATATATGAAAAAAGTATTAATAGTATTTAGCTTTATTCTTTTATTAAGTGGCTGCTATGATTATGTTGAAATAAATGATTTAGTAATAATAAGTGGCATGTTAATTGATTATAAAGATAATAAATATGAAATTACCAGTCAAGTTGTTGAAAATGAAGATAAAACAAAAATAAAAGTATATACAACAACATGTTATTCTACAGATGAATGTATTTATGAAATATCAAAATTATCAAATAAGGATATATTTACTTCACACATGAAAGTTTTAATATTAACCGAATCTGCCGTTAAAAATAGTGATAATTATATTGATTATTTTTTAAGAGATACAAAATCCAAAATGAATTTCTATGTTTATTATATAGAAGACAAATATAAAAAAGATATTTTAAATATATATGAGGATGAAGGAAGTTCTTTTTATTTAAAAGACTTAATTGAATTTAATAATAAAGTATTTTCCTCATCTACTCCACTTTCATTTTTAGATTTAGTATACAAAAAAGTTGAATATGGAATAGATCCAATTTATCCTAATATACAAATAATAAAAAACAATGAGAAAAAAGTTATCTACTTAAATGGTTTGGTTACTTTTAGTAATAATAAAAAAATATTTTTAGATGATAATAATAGTATTTTATTAAATATAATTACTAATAAATTAAATAAAACAGTTGTTACAATTCCATGTGATAATGATATTTTTTCTCTAGCAGTTAATAGTTCAAAAACAAAATATGATTGGAAAGATAAAACATTTAATTTTGATATTTCACTAAATACAAAAATAAATAGTTATAATTGTAAATATGATTTAAATTATCCAAAAGATATTGATAAACTAAGTAAGATAACAAATGAATATATTAAAAAATCTATTATTGATCTTGTAAATATATCCAAGGAAAATAATAATGATTTTATAGGTATCACATCTTATATATATAAACATAGTAAGAATAAATATGAAGTTAAAAACATTGATACTAATATTAATGTTAATACTAAAATAGATTCAATTGGAGAAATAAGAAAATGAAAAATGAAAAAATAAATAGTTTTATATTATCAACAATTCTTATTTCTTTATGCTGTTCAACTTTTTATGGAATATTTAGTTCATATATTATTAATAATTCAAAAAATGATTCTTTAATTTCAATTATTATTGGATATATATTATCATTAATAGTTGCAAAACTGTTTTTGAGTTTTTATAAAAAAAAAGAGGAATTATCAATAACTGGAAAAATAAAATATCTTTTTCCTAAAATATCAATTATTATAAATATAATATCAATATTATGTTCAATATTTGGATATATATTAATTACATATAGACTTACTACTTTTTTATCGAATCAATATTTAGTTTCAACGCCAAAATATATAATATCTTTATTATTATTATCTTTAACTTATTATACTGCCTCAAAGGGATTTAGTACTGTTATTAGAGTATCATATATAACATTTTTTATATCTATTTTGATATTCTTTTTTGATTTTGGAAGTTTGGTAAGTTATATAGATTTAGTGAATTACTTTCCATTAATTAATGCTAGTTTTAAAAATATTATTACATCTTCTATAATATTTATGTTTTATTTTTCTTCACCAATTATTTATTTAAATATTATTCCATACAAAGATATATCTAACAAAGAAAAATTTAATAAATATTATTATTTAATGATTACAATATCTTTTATTATAATCTTTGTATCTACTTTCACTTGTATTGGAGTAAATGGCACTAAAATTACAGAATTATTTGATTATCCAATTTATTCCACATTGAAAAGAATTAAGTTATTTTCAGCTCTTGATTCTCTTGAAAATATAAGTATTTCAGCATGGTTTCTATTTATTATTAATACTGCTAATATGATGCTTACATATATATTTAGTGCAATTAAGGAAACATTTAATTTTAATAAGAATAAAAATAAAATTTTAAATTTAATTATAATTGCAATATCATTTGCAATACCAAATTTTATATTTGCAAGCAACAATTTTAATGAATCATATAATTATATTTATATTCCAATTATTTTTGCTGGAATAGTTTTATCTATAATTATATTATCTTTAATAAAATTTAAATTTTTACAAAAAAAAAGAACTATTAGTTCTTAGAATGAATCTATGTTTACTTTAACTTTTTTATTACCATCATTATAGGCTTTAGCTTGAATTAAAGTTTTAATACTTGTAGCAATTTTACCTTTTTTACCAATTACTCTACCCATATCGCTTTCAGATACAAGTATTTCAATAGTAGTGTCATCTTCACTGTCAAATTCTTGAACTTTAACAAGATCTGGTTCTTTAACAAGTTTTTTTACTATTAATTCAGAAAATTCAACTAAATTCATTATTTATTCTTTTTAGAATTATGGAATTCTTCCATAATACCTACTTCACTTAAAATGTTTCTTGCTGTATCTGTAGGTTGTGCTCCCTTCCCTAACCAATTTAAAACAGCTTCTTTATTTACATTGTATTTTTCTGCTTCAAGTGGCATATAAGTTCCTATAGATTCAATAACATTACCATCTCTTTTAGCACGAGAATCTGCTACTACTAAACGATAGTAAGGTCTTTTTTTAGCTCCCATTCTTTTAAGTCTAATTTTAACTGCCATACTTTCCTCCTCCTTTAACGATAAATAATATACACTAAAAAATAAAATATGTCAACCTTTTTTGGTTGACATTAAAATTTATATTTTTTAGTATATGGGATTATTTCATTACCTTTTACCACATATGGATTTTTAGCTAATCCTAACATTGGTAAATCTATTTTGGCATCACTATATGCACATTCTACTTTAGCATCATTAAATTGCTTTTTAAATTCGATTACTTTTTCTTCGCCTTTTAAATTCTTACCAACTATTTTACCATTTTCATCTGTTTTGGTAGCAATTACATTTTTAATTCCTAGTCTATCACAAAACTTTTTAATCCATATTTCATATGAAGCGCTTATAATTACATCATCTTCTTTTTGTTGATCATAATACCAAGGCTTTATATTCTTAAGATGCTTATCAACAAATTTATCTAAATATTCATCTAAATTATTTATTTTAAATAGAAACGATAACATTACTTCCTTAACATCTTTAAATTCTATTAATCCTTTTTTATATTTTTTATAAAGTTTTTTTAATTTAATCAGTGAAATTATAACATTTATTGGATGTCTTTTTATTGAGTAAACAATTATATCTCTATTTGTATCACCTTTATAAATTGTATTATCAAAATCATATATATTCATATGCATCACCTAAATCATTATATCATTTATTTTTTATTTTAATACTCATAATATTTAATTTCATTATTATAAATCTAGTAAATTGAGTATACATAAACCATCTTTTTAATACCTTAAGCATTAATTTTATTTTTAAAGAATTAGTTTTTGATCTATAAAGTCTTTTAATTTTTTTATCATCATCTGTTTTATTAAATATATCAGCAAGTATGCTAGCACTTTTAAAAGCACTACTTATTCCCTCAAATGAACTAGGGCTAATAAATCCTGCTGCTTCTCCTATTAAATATGCACCATTCTTTCCCGTCACAAAATCAAAAAAATGGCGTGGTCTATAAACTAGACAGGCTTCTTTTTTATATACTTTATTTATATTTAATTTTAAGAATTTAAACAACTTTTCTTTTTGAATTTCAAAATTTTCTTTAGCATTCTTTATATCAAATGCCCCACCATATATTAGATATTCATTTTTATGTATTAGCCAAGAACAACTACTAGACGTTTTTCTATCAAATATGCATGAATAAAATGAATTACTTTTATCATTGCATTTGTACCATTCTTGAATAGCTATATATTTCATAGTATTATCTTTAAAAAACTTTTTTCTAACAATTGATGAACATCCGTCTGCCCCAATTATAAATTTTGATTTATATTTTTTTACTTTGTTTTTGCAAGAAACAGTTACTGTAAATAAGTCATTGTCCTTTACAACATCTATACATCTTCCGTTGACAATATTTACATTATTTGGAATAAGTGAAACAAGATACTTGTCAAATAAGTACCTATCCATATTTAAATAATATCTTTGATAATGCCTAATTAATTTAAAATTTAAGTCTATTGTTTTAACCGAAAAAATTTGAGGGCTCACAAGCACACTAGAAGGTAATACCAAATCATAATGAGCTAGTTCTTTTTGAGCATCTGGTGCTAAAAGACCTCCGCAAGGCTTTTTATTATTAATGTTTTCATTATCTATAACCAATATTTTCTTTTTACTTTTAGCAGTTTCTCTTGCGAATGTACTTCCTGCAGGACCTGCTCCAATTACAATAATATCATAAATCATAATATCACCTTTGAGTAAATATATTATAAATATTTATTATTATATTTACAACAATATTACATTTTTGTTTACAAAAAAATCACTTGATAATAAGTGATTTTACGCTTCCTCTCTCATGAATTCTTCATACTTAGACATTATCTTCTTAGGATCTCCTTCATCTTTGATAACACCATCATTTAACCAAATAACTCTATCACATAGTTCAACTATTGTATTTGTACTATGTGATACTATTACGACAGTACGTGATTCATCACTAATAAGTTCTTTCATCTTATTATAACTTTTTTCTTTAAAATGAACATCTCCTACACTAAGCACTTCATCTATTAAAATTATATCTGTTTCTAATATAGCAGTAATTGAGAATGCTAATTTAGAATACATACCACTTGAGTAACCTCTAACAGGCTTATCTATTGCATCTCCAAGTTCAGAGAATTCAATTATTTCATCTACTTTAGTATCAATTACTTCCTTAGTATATCCAAGTAACATTCCTGATAAATAAATATTTTCATAACCAGTTAACTGCTTTTGAAATCCTACACCAATTGATAACAATGAAACACTATTTCCATGCAGATTAATACTTCCACTATCTGGAGAGAATATACCAGATATTGCTCTTAATAAGGTTGATTTCCCAGCACCATTTTTTCCACATATTCCAAGGATCTCACCTTTAGGAACTTCGAAAGATACACCATTAATTGCTTTAAATAGTTTCCCACTACCCTTAGATTTTAGTCCTCTTTTAAATGAGAACCTATTTAAATCTCTATAGTACACATGTAAATCATTAACTGATATTGCTATTTCTTTATTCTTCTTCATTATCTCATCACCTTTACATATGTATTTTCATATTTATAAATTGTATGAATACCTAATATACTTAATAATATACCAACTAGGAACCAAAGAAGTGTCCACATTCCAACAGGTCCATGGCTATATATAAGTACATTTCTCATATTATAAATAAAGTTTGCAAGTGGATTAAATTCAAGTAATATTGTTCTATATAATGTATTATGAACTTTAGTACTTAAGTCATAGAAAATACCGGTCATATAGAATAGCATTCTCATAAATATATTAGTTAAATTAGTTAAATCTTCTGCAAAAACTCCAAAATGTAATGTTATAGTTGATACACCAAAAGTAAATACAACTACACATATTAATATTGGTAAGAACCAAAGCACATTCCATGTAATTGGCACTTTATATATTGCCATAAATATTGCAACCATGAGGAATGAAATAATCATTTTAAAGAAATTAACTCCCATTTTAACTAACAATAATACAAATTTGGGTAAATATACTTTTGTCACGGTATCTCTGTTCATCGAAACTAATTTTATTGAAAAAACTACATTTTTATTAAAGAAGTTCCATATAGAAAGACCTATAAATACAAAGATAGGATAATATTGAACACTATATTTAAATACAACCTCTCCTATAAACATATAAATAAACATGAAAGCAAGTGGTTCTAAAATCATCCAAGACCACCCTAAATAAGAATTAATAACTTCTGTTTTTAATTCTGCCCATGTAGCATATAAAATATAATTTTTATATTTTTTTAAATCATTTATAAATCTCTTCATAATTACTCCTTCAGATACAATTTAATTTTAACACAACCCCTTCATATAAGCAATTAAAAAACCTTATTTAAAAGGTTTTACTTTTTTATTTGATTTTTTATACGATGCTGGCTCTGGTATCTGATTAACGCCATTAATTGGTGATTGAAGTCCTAAATCATGTTTTATCTTTGTGGTGGAAATACCTTCAGTTCTATCTAAATACACCACTTCGCAATAATCATTTAGGTATTCAAACTTATCGCTTCCAGCCCAATCACTTCCCATTACCACTATATCCACCTGATATTTCTCAACATCATTAATTTTTTGCTCCCAATTTTCTTCTGGAATTACCAAATCAACATATCTAATTGCTTCTAACATCATTTTTCTTGTCTCATAGTTGTGGTATGTTTTTTTCCCTTTTAGCTCATTAAATTCTTCAGTTGATAAAGCAACAATTAAGTAATCTCCTAAAGCTTTGGCTCTTTGTAATAGTCTAATATGTCCATAATGTAATAGGTCGAACGTTCCATATGTTAATACTCTTTTCATTTTTACCTCCAAAAAAATTATAACATATAATATATTTATTTTAAACCCATTATCTTTATTTGATAATTATGTCTAATACTCTTTTACTTGAATCCTTATCATCTAGATAATTAAATCTCTTATTAAATTTTTCATACTTGTCACAATACTTATTCCAATAATTACCTATATTTTTTATTTCTTTATATAAATCTTCTTCCTTTTCAACAATTGGCCCAGGGAGTTCATCTAAATCTATATAAAAATCTCGCATGTTGTTTTTATATTCATCTAGATCATACATATAGAACAACATAGGTCTTTTTAAATTAGCATAATCAAAAAATACACTAGAATAATCAGTAATAATTATATTCGCTAAAATATACAAATCATTAATATCACTGTAATCAGAAACATTATAAATAAAACCTTTATATTTAGTTAAATCAATTGATTCAGCAACCAAGTAATGTGTTCTAAATAAAACTATATATTCATCACTAAATTTTTCTTTAAATTTATCAAAATCAATTGCCAAATTATAACTATAACCCGTTCCTGTTTTATATTGATTATCTCTCCATGTTGGTGCATATAATATAATTTTTTTATCATTTGGAATATCTAATTCTTTTTTTAATTTATCAACATATTTTTCGTTGAATGTAAACAGTGCATCATTTCTTGGATATCCTGTTTCTAAAATACATTTATCTTTACCTAACTTTTTCAAATTAAAAGCACTAATGTATTTTTCAGTAACAAATCTTGATGGAGATATCATATAAGTATACCTAGAAGCATCATATTCATATAAATGAGTCCACTCCTTAACAGTATGTACTGCGTTTTCTCCTTTAACTTCTATATCAAAGCCCAGTCTTTTTAGTGGGGTCCCATGCCAAAATTGAATATAATTTTGACTTTTCTTTGGTGTAATATAATCAGGAAGTCTAGATGGAGTAAAAAAATACTTTGCACTAGCATATACTTCATTATATTCTTTGCTTAAATATTTTACTACTTTTGTATTTCTATTTTTTTCTAAATATTTAAATTCTTCTGGATTATTAAATGCCCATACAAATTTAAAATCTTTATACTTTTTATCATTTAGCATTCTTAAGTATATTGCTTTAGGACTATCACAATATTTTCTACCATTAAACGCCTCAAATACACATAGTTTATCATCAACATCAAATTTTTTATAAAACTTCATATAGTTTCTTTTTTGCATTAATGTCTTTATTTTTTTGCCAAATTCTCTCAAAAATACATTTTTTCTAATTATATCTATTAAATACTTTTTTACTTTCATATTTTTACTCCATACATTTAATTACAAAATCTACTATTTTTTTAGTACTACTGCCATCTTGAACATCTATAAATTTGTTTTTATAATTATATATTTTTTTCATATCATATTTATCTTTTTCAATATATTTATATAATTTTTTAGCATCATTAAATACACATCCTGGCATCTCTTTATATAAATCAATATTTAATCCATTATTTTTTTTATATTCATCGTAGTCATACACATAATATAATGTTTTTTTATCAAGTATTGCTGCCTCTATCGCTATGCCACTATAATCTGTAATTATATAATCACTTACACTTATTAAATCCAGTGCACTAAATTTGTCACATGTTAATACATTATTATTAAATTTTAATTCTTGCCTTGCATGAGCTTTAACAATTAAATTATATTTATTTAAATCAAAGCACTCTATTAAGTCAACTGTTTTATCATCATTAGTAGTTCTAAAGGTTGGTGCATATAATATTGTTTTCTTACTTTTTAGAATAGGATATTCTTTAATTATTTTCTTTTTTAAATCTTTTTCATTATTTAATAAATAGTCAATTCTAGGTAATCCAAAATTTAAAAAATGCTTTGTTGAATAGCCAAATGCTTTGGCAAAATATTTAGTCATTGCTTTACTTCCAGAGATAATATAATCATAGCCTTTATGCATATTTAATATTAATGAGGTCTTTTCATCTCTGCCTGATTTGTTGCCTATTGTTTGAAGTGCAAACTTTTTAATAGCACCCATTGAATGCCAAATTTGTATTATTTTTAAATTCTTTTTATGTTTACACACTGATATTGCAGGCACAAAAGAATCAGTAATACATACTCTAGAATTAGCCAGATTGCTTAGACAGCTTAACGTATATTTTATATTGCCAATAAAATCAGCTGTAAAAGATGTAACTCTCTTACATAAAAATACACATTTGATATTTTTGTTTTCTTCAGTTAATTTTTTTTCAATAAGACTGAAATCTAATGATTTTTTTGAATCTAATCTACTTATAAACAAGATTTTATTATTATCAGTTTTTTTTAGTTTCATAAAAAAATATAAAAACTTACATACAAATTTTATTAAATAATAAAATATAGACATTTGAATCCTCCAAAATAACTCTTACACTATTAATTTTAATATATTTCAATATATTAATCAAATAAAAAGATACGTTTAGTATCTATTTATCTATAACTTTATAAAATTCTTCTAAAGCATCACTATTAAACTTATAAGCATCAAATTTTATTTTAGGTTTCAGTACTCCCTTTTTATAATCAATAAGTCCTTTATAAATGCCTTCTTCACTATTATTAAGTAATATCCCATATCCTTTTTCTAAAAATTCTTTTGGCCCAGGAATGTCGGTAGATAGTACAAGTTTATCTAGTATTAATGCTTCCATAATGGTCATTGGAAGGCCCTCATAGAATGAAGACAATATGAACATGTCACACTTACTTAAAATAGAAAATGGATTATTAATACTTGAAATCAAAATAATTCTTTTACTACTACAGTTTTCAACCATATATTTAATCTTATTGTATAAAATGCCATACCCACCAATAATAATCAGATAGGTATCTTTATTGTCCTTGGCAAATTTTTCAAAAGCATTTATTAATCTTTCTTGGCCCTTCTCTTTTGAAAATCTACCTATGTTAATAATTTTATTTATAGATTTATTATTCAGTATTCTTTTAAGTTCATCAAGAGAAACACTACATTCCGTATTTTTTTGAAATTCAATATCTTGTTTTGCTTTCTTTTTTATACCCTCTATATCATTAATATTGTGAGCCACAACTAACTTACTTTTATCCAAATTAGGTTCAAATCTAAGTATTTCTTCTTTAGATGTTTCTCTAATACAAACTATTTTGTCACATGCAGCAAGTGCTATCTTATAATCATGTTCATTAACATTCTTTTTAATTTTAACCTCTTTGCCCATATCATTATGAATATAAATTACTTTTTTGGCATCCATATTTCTAAAAATACCCATTATATTATTCACATACCCAGTATAATGAATTACATATTTAAATTTTATATTTCCATAAAGTCTTTTGGCTTCTCTTTTGTATACTCCATCCATTATATTATCAATAAATTTTGTTTTTATTTTAAACTTACTATTTAAAATATATATTATACCTTCGAATAATCCGCAGCAAAGTCTCCCGCGAATGGGAATATAATCAATGTTATTATAATCTCTTATTATTTGTTTATTTTTTTCTAAGTTTTTAATATAAAAAGTTAAGATATAATTATATTTATCTCTATCTATTACATTAACAAGATTTCTTAAAGCAGTAGTAATTCCATTTTTAACAAATCCGCCTGGATATATTAAAATATTTTCTTTATTATTAGATACTTTTTTACCATCTATAATTTTAATTTTACTACTTTCTTTTCCATTAAATATAAAGTCACATATTAACTCACTTGAATTAATAGTATCATATTTATTATATTTTTTACTAAAAGATTCATAACTATTAAATTTACTTAATATTTTTAATTCTTTTGCCAGCTCTTCTACATTATTAACTTGTGGATAAGGTAAAGAATCATAATCTATGTACATTCCTTTTTCTTTTTTATATTGATCTTTATCATAACCAAATAAGACTATTTTTTTGCCTGTATTCATAAAATCAAAGAAAACACTAGAATAATCAGTTATTAAACAATCAGCTATCCTTAAAAATTCATATGTTTCATAGTTATTAGGAAATGGAAAAATATTATTATATTTATTAAAGTTAACATAAGATGAAGTAAGAGCGTGTAATTTTACAAATAATACGGTGTCTTTATCTAATTTGGATGATAACTTATCAAGAATACTAATTACATCTTTATTTTGTTGTAGGTTTTTATTATGGCTTAAATTTCCTCTCCATGTAGGCATATAAACAACTATTTTTTTGTTATTCAAATTATTATCAGCTTTTATTTTATCTATTTCGCTTTTATCATTAAAGAATATATCATTTCTTGGATATCCGGCCAAGATGTATTTTCCAGTAAAATAATTTTTAATCATATAGTCTTCTGTCATTTTTTCGTATGTAAACTCATTTGGATATAATAGATAATCTGCCATAATAAAATTTCTTTGTGTATTACCTATCTCATTTGGATCATCAATAATATTTTTTCCTAAATTTTTTAATGGAGTTCCATGCCAAGTATTTACATATATTTGACCTTCCTTTTTTATAAAATATGATGGAAAGGTTGAATTATTGATTAGATATTTGGCTGTTGCTAAGATTTTGTTATATTTTCTTGTTCCGATAATTATAACATAAGTGTTTTTTAAACATTTATCTCTAATTAGTTTTTCTATATCACCTTTTTTATTGGCTAAAACTGCAATATATTTATTATAATTATTATATTTTTCTTTACATAGTTCAAGTAATAAGTAATATGGGTTACCAAATATATTTGTACCACCAAAAGATTGTAATAAAATTATCTTATTATCGATTTGACAATTATTATAATATTTAAAAAAATTTGATCGCGTTATGATGTTTTTTATTCTTGATAAACTTTTTAACATAATTTTTCTCCTAACTATTTTTTAATTAAAAATTTAAGTATTTCTTCTTTATCTCTCTTTCCAATAATAACATTATGGATTAAATTAATTATTGGCATTTTAACCTTTTTACTTCTAACCAATTTATGAATTGACATTAGAGTGTACATGCCCTCAACAGTTGTGCTTTGTAAGTAATTATCAATTTCTTCCTGGCTAGCGCCATTACCAATTAAATACCCAAAACTAAAATTTCTCGAAGTCTTAGATGTACAGGTCATCAAAATATCACCAAATCCCGCAAAAGAAAGAATTGTTTTTTTACGGCCTCCTAGTTCATGAATTAATTCTTTTATATCATTTAAACTTTCAGTCAAAAATAGTGCTCTTGTCGAATCAGTTACACCCATTCCTTCTAATATTCCTGATGCTATTGCTATAACATTTTTAACACTAGAACATATTTCAACTCCAACAATATCCCTTGTTCTTCTAAATTTTGTTTTATTATTTTCAAAACATTTTCTAACTATTTTTTCAACTTTATTGCTTTTAGTCGCCAAAGAAAAGCCTATTGGTACTTCCTTTATAATATCATTTGCAAACGTAGGGCCTGATATTACAGCAATTTTTTTATTTTTTGAGTTCTTCTTGAAAACATCATGCAAAAACAAACATGTATCTTGTTGAATTCCTTTAGTTGCGATAAGAACAGGTGTTTTAACATCCAAATATAAGCTCATTTTTTTGACAGTTTCTTCAAATGAAAAAGCTGGGACTGCTATTATAATTAAATCTTTATTTTTAACAGTTTCACTTAAATCTGTTGTAAACTTTAATTCTTTTGGAATTATATAATTATTTAGCTTAGGACTTTTTAATGTGCTTGTTATTATTTTTTTTTCATCCTCGCTATAACTCCATAAAGTTACACGATGATTGTTTCTGTTTGCAATACTTGCAAGCGCTATTCCATAGGCTCCACACCCTAAAATTCCGACATTCATATTTATCACCCATTTAATTTTTAAAATATTTTATTTTTTTGTTCTATCAAATATTATATCTGTTTTTAATATTAAAAATAATACTATAAAGATTAATATGACATAACAAACTAGCACTTCAATCTTCTCACCTAAAACATAGAATATAGTAGTAAGTGAGAATAATAAATTAATTCCATATATTACAAGTAAAGAACTCTTTTTAGAAAAATGTTTTAATAATTGATGATGTAAATGTTCTTTATCTGCATGATCAATTGATTGTCCTTTTAATTTTCTTCTTATTATTGCAAATAATGTATCCATAATTGGAATAGCTAATATTAACATTGGAATTACAAGTGAAGTAAATGTTGTTGCTTTAAATCCAATTAATAAAATTACGGATATCATAAACCCTAAGAATGTACTTCCAGCATCACCTTGATAAATCTTTGCTGGTGGAAAATTATGAAATAAATATCCAAGAGTTGCCCCCAACATAATTAATGATAATATAACATCTAGTCCACCAAATTTATTTAATATAAACCCTATTATTGCAATTGTTAAGAAATATATTGATGCTATACCTCCACAAAGTCCATCAAGACCATCTATTAAGTTTATTGCATTAATTGTTGCGACAATAATTAACATTGTTAAAATTTCACTAAGAACAGGTATACTTGCAAAATTAATACTTAATCCAAACACATTAACTTTTGCAAGTTTTAGTCCTCCATAAAATACTACTATTGCTGCTACTATTAATTGGACTAAAACTTTATATTTATTAGGCATTGGAGTTTTACATTTAGTCATATCATCAAATAATCCGAGTAACATAATCAAAAATGAACCAATGAGAACAGAAAGCATTAAATTATTCTTAGGTGCAAATAACATATAGCCAAGTAAAAATGCTCCAAATATACCAAGTCCCCCTAATAAAGGAACTGGTTTTTTTTGTATTTTTCTTTTTTCATTTGGTACATCAAGTATCTTTAAAAATTTTGCCACTCTCTTCATTATTTCGACAAATAATAACGATGCAAAAAAACATACCGCCACTATTACAAAAATATTATGACCATTTACAATAAAACTCATATTATCACGTCCTATGAATATTATAAAACATATTATTTTACTTTTCTACTCTTTTTAATTTACCCATTTTTGATTTATTAATTATTTTTTATGTAAAGTATTGAAATAATAATCTCCTATTAATGAAAAATATGCTAATATTTGTTATAATTATTATAAGTAGAATTATGGAGGTATATATGAAAAAATATTTTATTTTTATAGCACTATTATTATTTTTATCATATATACCTTTAGTTAATGCGAGTTATGATGCAGTAATTAATAGTTCATCAGTTAGAATTAGAAGTGAGTCAAGTACAAATGGTAGTATTATTGCGACATTAAGTAAAGGAACAAATATTAGTGTCGTTGATAAAACTCTTTACCCTGGTGAAGGTTGCGATGCGAAATGGTTAAAGATAACTTATAAAGAAAAAGATGCATATATATGTAGTAAATATGTTACTTATGTAGATAATTCATTTAATGGAATTAATGTTTCTGATTGGACAGCACGTGTTAGTGGAAATAATGTTGCGGTTAGAAAAGGTGCCGGAACTAACTATGGTGTAATTGAAAGATTATCTTTAGGTGTTAATGTTACAATACTCGATACTAAAGATAATTGGTATAAGATAAATTATTATAATGGTTCAGTTGGATGGATAAGTAAAGATTATGTTGTTAAAAAAGAAGATATTACTGCTAAGGATGAGGAATATGAACAAACTTTAAAATCAGAAGGTTTTCCGGATGATCACATACCTTATCTTACTTACCTACATCAAAAATATCCAAACTGGGTATTTAAAGCAGGAAAAACAAATCTAAATTTTTCATCTTCTGTAGCATCTGAATTAGGAATATGCTACATGCAAACAGAAAATGATAATTATAGAACATCTTCAAAACCAGCAGAAGGAAAAACATGGTTTAAAGTAAATAAAGGCGTTATTGCTTTTTACATGGATCCAAGAAACTGGTTAACAGAAGAAAGAATATTTATGTTTGAAAACTTATCATATGAAGAATCATTAGAAGAAACATATCCATTACTTGTTAAATCAATATTTGGAACTTCCAAATTATCCGCCGATGAATATACAATTCCTATGTTCAATGCAGGAAAGACAAATAAAATCAGTCCTGTTCATATAGCTAGTAGAATTAGATTAGAAGTTGGAGCGGATGGAAGTGGCTCAACTAGTGGTGGTGAATTTACTTGGAAAGGTAAAAAATATAGTGGATATTATAATTTTTTCAATATAGGAGCTTATGAAGTTACTATTGATGGAGTTAATTACTCAGCTGTAACAAGAGGTCTTGCATATGCTGCCAAATTAATAGATAGAGATGGCGAATTATGGAATAATATTGAAACAGCAATTACTGAAGGTAGTTCTTTCTTAGCAAATGGTTATGTTAGTAAGGGACAAGGTACTTTATATTATCAAAAATTTAACGTTGGACCAAATGCACAATTTAAAAAATATACTCATCAATATATGACAAATATTCAAGCACCAGCTACTGAGGGGAATCAGACATATAATTCATATAAAAAGTCTAATGTATTAAATCAAACGTTCATATTTGAAATACCTATATATAATGATATGCCTTTATATACTTCTCTTCCAAAAAGTGGAAATACAAATAATGATTTAAAATCACTAGAAGTTTCTGGTTATGAACTATCTCCTTCTTTTGATCAAGATATAATTGAATATGAAGTTTTTGTACCATTAGGCACAAATAAAATAACCATTAATGCAGAAACAGAAGCACCAACTTCAACTATTAATGGAACAGGAGAATATGAATTAAAAGATGACGAAACTGAAATAACAATTATTGTTACAAGTGAAACACAAGAAGAAAAGAAATATTCAATCACAATTAAAAAAGCAGACATAAAGATGAGTATACATGAAATTGTTACTAAAACTGGATATACTACAACAGATAATATTATTACAAAAATCAAAAATGGCACAACAATTAATAATATAAAAAATAGTTTAATTGCTGCTGGAGCAACTAAAGTTAATGCTACTAATAGTAGTGGAGAGCAATTAAAAGATACTGATATCATTGCAACTAATTATAAATTAGAAATATCAACTCAAGATGATACTAAAATATATATATTATCAGTTAAGGGTGACACATCTGGAGATGGGAATATAACAATACTTGATTTACTTCAAGTTCAAAAACATATTAAAGGTGCTAAAAAATTAACTGGTGCTTCCCTACTTGCAGGAGATACATCAGGTGATAATGATATAACAATACTTGATTTACTTCAAGTTCAAAAACATATTAAAGGTGCTAAAAAGTTATAAGGAGGAGTTATGAAAAATAGAAAAATAATTATTGCTTTGTTAATCGGCTTATTTATGTCATTTATTTCATTTAATAAAGTTTACGCAGCAAGTGCAAAAATAAGTGTATCATCAAATAAGAATCAGGTTATAGTTGGAGATACTATAACAGTGACTGTAAAAGTATCATCAAGTGAGTTACTTGGAAGTTGGAGATGGACAATAGATTACAATTCAAGTAAATTTAAATTATCTTCAGGTGATAGCACAGTCGCAGATGCAGGAGATGGAAAACTAAAATCTAAAACATATACTTATAAATTTAAAGCTATCGCAACCGGATCAAGTACAGTTGGTGTTAAAAATGTGGATGTTCTTACATGGTCAGAAAAGAATTTATCAGTTACAAAAAATAGTAAAACAATTAAAGTAATAACTCAAAGTGATTATCAAGCATCTTTGTCAAAAAATAATTATTTATCTTCTTTAAGCATTGGTGATTTAACATTATCCCCTACTTTTAAAAAAGATGTAACAGAATATACAGTTAATGCTAATGCAAATACTACTAGTATAAAGATAAGTGCTAAAGCAGAAGATTCAAAATCGGATGTAGATGGCACTGGAACTTTCAATGTATCCGAAGGTGATAATAAATTCATAATAACAGTAACAGCTCAAAATGGTAGTGTTAAAAAATATATAGTGATAGTTAGTGTTACTGATCCAAATCCAATTAAAATTACAATTGATGACAAAGAATATGTTGTAGTAAAAAGAGAATCTAACTTAGAAGCTCCTGATAATTATGATAAAAAAGAATTGACAATTAATAATCAAAAAGTACCTGGGTTTTATAATGAAGTTACAGATTATACATTAATAGGTCTAAAAGATGAAAATGGTGATACTAATCTGTTTATATATGATGAAGAAATGTATAAATTTTATAAGTACGATGAAGCAAATTTGGATAAAATAAAATTGTATCCATTAAAAATGAATTTAGTTTTAGATGAATATATCAGTACTTCAGTTGAAATAGATAATGTAATATTTGAAGCATTAAAAAGAGAAAATAGTGAATACTATATAATTCATGGTAAAGACTTAGATTCTGGAAATGAAGATTATTACACATATGATTCAAAAACAAATACAATTATTAGATATACAGATGAAGAAGTAAGACCGTATAAAGAATCTATTAAAAAATATACAAAACTATTATCAATTCTAATAGTTGAAACAATATTAATAATACTTGTATTAATTGGTATACTAATAAATAAGGTATCTAAAGATAAGAAAAAACGTGAAAAATTAGAAAAACTAAAAAAAGATAAAGAAGAAAAAGAAAGAATAAAAAAATCAAATAAAAAAGATAAATAGAAAGAAGTTGTTAATGTGAAGTTAAAAAGAATATTTAAATTTTTTATATCATCAGTTTTACTTATAGTTCAAATAATTAGTTTTTCATTTTTCAGTTATAGTTTAATACTATATAAAGGTGTTGAAACATTCTATAGATATTACGGAATAGTTATTCTTTTATACCTATTACTATTTATGTCTTACTTATTATTTAGAGGGATAAAAAAGAAAAATTGGACAGGATTTATAGTCTCAGTAATTGTTACAATAATAATTATTGGTGTAGAAGCATTTGGATACTATTATCTAAATAAAATATATGAATCAATTAATTCATATAGTGAAAATACAAATGAGTATTACTCTGTTTTAGTAACTTATAATAAATCATATGATAGTTATAAAGATTTAAAAAATAAAACAATAGGTTTAGTTAATGATAAAAAAGATATAGAAGGAAATATTCTTCCTAATGAGATAATAAAAGAATTAAAATTATCAGATAATAATACTATTAAAGAATACCCATCAACAATAGAACTATTATATGCTCTTAAAGATGGCGAAATAGAAGCAGCATTCTTTAGTAGAAACTATGTAGATATGTTCTACTCTATGGAAGGATATGAAGATATTGAAGATGAAACAAAAGTATTATATGAAAAATCAAAAATATATGAATCAAATGAAGAAGACATAAAAGATGAGAATGCAACTTTAACAAAACCGTTTACAATGTTATTAATTGGGGTCGATTCATCAAAAGATGGTGTTACATCAGGATATAATGGAGATGTACTATTACTAGTTACTTTTAATCCAAAAACTTTAAGAGCTACTCTTACATCTGTCCCTAGAGATATGTATTTAAAAACAGCATGTTCTAATGGTAACTATAGAAGAATAAATACTACTACTTGGGGAAGTTCATCTTCATGTGCTGTTAAAACAATTGAAAATCTATTTGGAGTTAATATTGATTATTATGCAAAAATAAATTTCAAAGGAGTTGTTCAATTAGTTGAAGCAGTTGGAGGAATCGATGTTGATGTACCTTACTCAATATGTGAACAAAATAGTTCTCGTTCTTGGGGAAGTAATACAGTATTTGTTGAAAAAGGCAAACAACATTTAAATGGTGAACAGGCACTAGCATTATCAAGAAATAGACATAAACCAAACGATGGAAGTAATCCAGGAAAGAAAATGGCACAATATTGTCCTACTTATACAGAAGGTAGTAGAAGTGATTATACAAGGGGAAAAATACAAATGAAAGTTATTATGGGAATAATTAAAGCCTCTACTAAAATGACAGATCCAAATCAAGCAGTTGATATTCTTACAATAATAAAACCAAATTTTCAAACAAATATAAAAACGAACGATGTATTATCGCTATATAGTTTAGGAAAATCTATAATTATTAATGATAGTACAAATCTCGTAAATATACAAAGAATGCAATTAAAAGGATATAGTGTATATAAATATGTTTATGATCCTTCATCTAAAAGTTACCCTGCTGTAACAATTCCATACAAAGGAAGCATTAATGATATAAAAAAAGAAATAAATATTAATTTAGGAAAATCAAAAGCTACATTAGTTAAAAAAGCATCATTTGATTTAAATAACCCATATCAAGACACTGTAGTTGGTCAAGGAAGCTATAGTGAGAGCAGAATAAGTGTACTTAAAAGCATGTCAGGATATTCAGTTGATCAAATAAAAAATTATGCAAGTTCAAATGGGCTTACACTTAAATTTATAGATATTGATACAAAAGAGACAGTATCTTTAAATAATTTTAATGAATATAGTTTCCATAGTCAAAAAGAACATAAAGATACTATATTAGAACTTGTTAAATCATTAACAATATATGTTAAGAAAAAAGATATTCAATAGGAATATCTTTTTTACTCTCCTTTAACAATATATAAAATGTCTTTATCTTTAATGATAGTTAATTTCATTGTGTTTTGATAGCCCAAATTTTTAACATACGTCCATTTTGCATTAACTATATAACCATCATAAGTATTATCTTTATATGTATACTTTGTGTCATCTATATCTATTATTTCAACATCACTTACTTCTGGTAATTCTTGTTTTCTCTGACCGTCTAGATTAGTTTCCATAAATTTATATAAAGAAGAACCCATATTATCTTTAAAATTATCTCTTAAATCTTTGTGAATAAATTCTAATCCACCAATATCAGTACTACCCATTTTATTATCAAGCGTATATAAGTCAATTATAAAGAGTTTAGAGATTAATTTAGCATATTCACTATAATCAATCGGTTTATTATTTAAAACCTTTGATAGAGCCTTAAAATTATCTTTATATATCGATGTATCATTATTACTTAGTGTATATTCATAAAGTTCTATAGAATCAATTGGTTTATGAGTATTTTTACTTTTAAAGAAATCATTATATACTCTATATCCCAAATAACTAAAAAGTATAATTCCAACAAATATGAATATTATTAATATCTTTCTATCAGTTCTTTTTTTCATTATTACATTCTCCTATCTTATCTTCCTCATTTTGTATTAAATTATAAATTACTATACCATTTGATACTTCTAATATTTCAGTTGAATATTCTTTTATTCTATCTATATAGTCACTAGTAATTATTTTATTCTCAAATACAATATATTCATCTTTAAGATTACTATAATATACTTTATCAGTTAAAACATTACCATTAGGAAATACAACTATTTTTTCATTAGAACTAAATACATCATGACCTAAAGCATATTTTTCTTCAAATCCAAACATATTAGCTATAGTTGGGAGAACATCATACATACCCATTGTGTAATCAATTACTTTTTCATATTTTTCTTCATTAGACCATATAATAAGTGGTGTATTCTTTAATAGGTCATAATTATAATTTTCCATACTAATATATGTTGGATCATCACTATCTTTAATACTATCAGTAGTAGGGTCATAATTAAAGAATAAATCAAATTCATTTTTAGGAAGTCTAGCTTCATGATCTCCATAAAATACAATTACTGTATTATCTAATATATTATTTTCTTTTAATAATTCAATAAACTCTCCTAAGGCTTCATCTGCGTAATGTGCACTTCTTATATAATCACCTAATGTAGTTCCTTCTAAATATGGTGCTACCCCGTGTTCTTTCTTACCATCTTCATTTATATATTCATAATTCATAGTTACTTCAAATTCACCATATTTTTCCAAATCACCGAATGGAGAATGATTAGAAAGCGTAATGATTGTTCCCATAAATGGACTTTTTGATTCTTTAATATTTTTAATAATTGGAGTTAATTGTTTAAAAAATGATTTATCAGAAAGTCCAAGTCCTACCCAATCCATATCATTGGTATCTTCAGGAATACTATAATACTCTTTTGAATAAAAATCTTGATATCCTAACACTTTATGTACTACTTTTCTATTCCAATATTCAGCGTAATTAGCATGAGCACTAAATGTATAGTATCCTAAATCATGAAAATACTTAGGCATAGGATAATACTTTCTATCATAATAATTAACAAATACCGTTCCACTAGATGAAGGCAATAGTCCTGTATTTAAAGTGAATTCTGTATCAGATGAAGTTCCAACACTTATTTGAGGATAGAATTTACTAAAATACATCCCCTCATGTACTAGTTTATTTAAATTAGGTGTTACATATTTACCATTTATCTTCAAATCAACTAAAAAGTTTTGAACACTTTCTGCATGTATAAATAATACATTTTTTCCTTTAAAATAATCTGTATATTCATTTACCTCTTTTTTTCTTTCAAATTTACAAGCATAATAATTTCTAAACCTTAATGATGCTTCATCATATCCATAATACTCATTTAGACGCGGTTGAATACTCTGTATTATGTCATTTGCATGATATAAATATAATCCATACTTTTGTACAATATATTCCCTATTCCATTGCTTTTGTAGTCTAATTGTATCTATAGATGGAACAGTAAATGTAATATATATTAGCATTATAATTGATATAAATAGAGTGTAAGCAAAGTTTTTCTTATCATTTTCGTTTTTATCATATTTTTCATAGTATTTTATTTTTTTCAAAAATTTATTAACAAAAATAAATATAATTAATCCAAATACATAAAAGAAATGCCATGTTTTTACTTTATCATATGCTGCCCATTTAACATCAGTTATCATCGATGCAGTAGCTATTAAATTAATTGATAAAAATGATTGATAAAATTGATAATAAATTGTATTACCAATAGTTAAAAGAACAAAGAAAATAAGCCAAGGCAAAAAATAAATATATCTTCTTTTTGGCTTAATTAAATAACTAAATGAACCTATAAATAAAAGTGCTGCTATATCACCTAAAAATGATTTTAAGTTGATAGGAAATCCTATAGTAACAACTTTCATTATAAAACTCATTAAAAAAGAAATAACAACGAACAATAAAAATAAAATATTTGTAGAAAAATATTTTAATAATTTATCTTTAAATCCCATATTATTCTTTTTTTTCATAATAATTCCTCGTGAGAACATTATATCACTATATATGTTTTTTTTCAATTTAAAAAGAAGCATTACGCTTCTTAATAAAATACTATTTAAATGGATCTGTATCTTTACATTTATCTGCCCATGGAGCAGTCATACAATAAGAACATTTCTTATAGTCATCGTTACCTACTATTCTCATGATTAAACCAACTAATGCAGCTACTAAGAAAACTAATGCTGCAGCAATTGCTCTTTTTACCAATAATTGTTGAGCTGATTTAATTTTATTTTCATCTTTTTCAGTAACTGCTTTTGCTAGGTCAAACATACCCATGAATATTAAGATGATTGGTACAACGATTTCAATACCAACATATACCCATCCTACTATTCTTAAGATTCCAGAAGCAGAATTACAGAATTCAGCAACACTACTCACCTTATTTGCTAAAATACTAACTAAATTAAACATATACATCTCTCCTCTATATAAATTTTATATAATTTTAGTTATTTTGTCAATAAAATTGACTTATAAACCAATCTTGTTTACAAATTTCTTAATATCCTTTAAATCATTTTGTCTATCATCACATGGTGGTATAGCACATACGACTTTTAATTTAGTCTCAAATTCAAAAGCTGCTACATCTTCATTTGACAATATACATTTATTCAAAATAATTTTTTCGTTTTTAAGTGTCGCTAAAATGTTCTTATCTCTTCTTAACATTTTATTAATCATAATCGTAGATGGTTCAATTAAATAATACACTTGATTACATATTGATAAATCATCATAATCATTTAAATCTACAAATACATAATCATATGAATTCTTTTTCATTAATTCTTTTGGTAAATCAGTTGTTGTTGTACTAATCAATTCTTTATCATTAAAATACAAGAAATCAACTCTATTTACCTCTATAGCAGCAACATTCTTAGTACCCTGTAATGCCTTTTTGAGCATATACACAAGAGTTGTAGCACCAGCATGTGTAGTTGCATCCTTAAATCCAATTATTTGCATTCTTGCATTTACTACATTGTTTACAACTGCTGTTTCTTGTGTAGTAGCAGAGGCTTGTGTTTCTGTTGGTGCAGGTGGAATATCAACATCTTCCAAATTATGAATACTTACCACATCTCTATATGTATGGGGATGGACAAGTAAATAATTAATTCCATCAGCATTACGAGTAAAATTATAAATACCAAGTGATATTAATTTAGATAAATAACCTTTAGTATTTGTTTGTTCATTATCATCTAAAAGTAATATTACATTTTCCATGTTAATATTCATCGCCAATTTCTGTAAATTATCTGTATTTTGATAATCACGTATAGCTGTAATATCTAAAATCATTTTATCGTAATAGAAGTTTGCAAATGTATCAATTATTTCATCAACATTAAATACACCTTCCATTGATTTCATAACATCTAATTTTAGTCCTAATAATAAGTCTTTAAATTTGTTATAAACCATTACATTCATTTACATCACTCTCCTACTCACAATCAAATCCGCCATTATCATTATACAACGCCTTAGTCTCACCAGAAATAGGCAAATTAATTCCAACATTTATAATTGGTATTGATAATGAAATATAAGTTGTAACTTTATAATATATTCTACTTGTCTCACCATTAGTTGGACAATATTTAGCAAGACAATATCCACCAGTTTGTAGTGTGCCTTCTTTACAAGGATTAGATGAGGAATCAAATTTTGCATAATCATATCCAATAGATTTAATAAATCTAAATGCTTTTGCAGCAGTAGTATTATCTTCTTTTAACTCAGTATCAGTTATATTTGTTAAATCATTAGGGGATGATTTAAATCCTTCATTCTTTTCAATAATGTTAATTATTTCATTTTTAACTCTAAATGCCTTAGTATAACTAATTGAATAGGCTAAAAATCCTGAAAATATTGCAATAAATGTTATTACAATTCCAATTAACCAAGTACTTCCGATTGCCTCTCTCATATTTCACTTCCTCTTTTCATATCTTTAAAAAAACTATAAATGCCACACATGACATTTATAGCATTTTATTTTTACTAAATATTTTATTGTTCAGCTTTTACACAACTACTGCTAGTCTTATCAACATTGCCACTAGCATCAGCTGGACAACACATCCAAACTTTTACTTTTGCGTTTGATCCAGTGTTTATATCAGCTTCACCATCGACTTCTACTGCACTCCAGTCATTTCCATATGTTTTACAAGTTTGTGATACAATGCTTCTTTGGATTACTGGCCAAATAAATACATAGAATAGTGCTCCTACAGCAGCAACTGCTACTATAGTAACAACTGTCATATTTAATTCTCCACTCGCTTCTTTCATTTTTTAATTAATTCCTCCTTTATTATCTAATTAAATTATACAATATTATTATTTGCTAAATCAATATGTTTTACACATTAATTATAACTTAATTTACACTGCCATAAATATTTGTAATATTGAAAGGACTAGAATAACCATAACTCCTGCACCTGTTGCTACAAGCATTGTCATAGTTTTCTTTTCCATTTTTTCTAAACGTTCTTTATATTTTGTTTCTCTTGATTTATTTTGTAATGTTGAGATTGTTCTTGAGAATACAATCAATTGATCTTGTTTTCTTTCTTGGCTACCAAGACCAAGTCTATAAAGAAGTCTCATCATTCTCATTGAATCTCTAACAGGATAACGTCTTGCAAATGCCATATATGGCTCAATTGTTGAATCACCTGCATCAATTGCTGAAATTAAATCTCTTAACCCTGGTTTAAACATTTCAGGAGCAGATTCTAAACTTCTTGTAATTGCAACTGGTACTGTATAATGTTGAATTAAAATCTCTAAACTCTTCAAATAATATGGTAATTTTAGATTTATTTCATGTAAATGTTGTTTATAAAATCTTTTAACTTTATTATAATCATCTTTAAACATAAAATATGTTGCTGCTAGAACCAAAACAATTTTAATTGCCATATTTATACTCTTTATACTTGTTAGTGCAATAACAAATGCTATAAAGAATGTAATTATAGCAGTTTTTACTCTCTTTTGATATCTTTCATTTGGATCAACTTTTTCACCATATTTAGAAATAACTAAGAAATCATAATCATCTTCTTTTAATTTTCCAAATACTACTTTATTATCATCAACAAACTTGTTAAAATTAAATGTTCCCAGGTAATTAAACAAGAAAATTAATATTATTCCTACTAAAAATATTTCCATTATTCAGCACCCACATCCTCATGGTAATATTTGATACCTGTTAGTAAGAAGTATGTATTTATTAATATTACCCCATGAAGTAATAATTGTACATACCACTCATCAAGTAGTGTCATATAGCTTGATTCCCCAAGCAATAATTGAACCATTAATACAAGTAGGTAAAGTGCTACACCAAATGTACAGAATTGTTTATAGAATGTTGTTCTATCAATTCTATCTCTATATACACTTTCAACAAGCATATCTATGTCTTGAAGCATTCCTTCTAATGCTTCTCCAGAATCTTTTGAACCTTCTTTAGTTATTTGTAAAAATAGTTGATGCATATTTTTGATTACATAATAATCATATTTTTCATTCATAAATCTTACTGCTTCATCTATAGTCCCATTTTCATAAGACATTCTTATCATCTCATTCACATCAGATAGCACTGGATCTTCTAAAACTCCTGAATCTCTTACACCTTCTAATGCTTTAACAAATGATTGAGTAGTATTAAATTCCATAATTACGTTTGTAGTATATACTTGAATCTGTTCAAATATAAATTCACTATATGCTTTTTTACATCTCATATAAGTTAAATATGGAATTACAGCAATCGTTGCTACAGCATACACAATACTCCAAATAATGCTATAAAAATATAAATATGAAATGAATGCAGCTGCTATTCCAAATACTGCAACTTGTATAGCATATTGTCTAGAGGTGTATTCTTGGCCTAATTCTTTTGCTTTTTCACGTACGACCTTGAAGGAATATGGTGATATTTTACCATATGCACTATCGAGGTTTTTAGTAATAAACTTATAAGAATTATTTCCGCTATTTTTTCTATATATGAATACAAATATCAAAATTGCAGCTATTACAAATATTTCTATATACATACTTTACCTCCTTTATATATCTAAAACTTCTACACTGCTGGGTTGACTATTTTCAACAGGATTACTTTCAGTTGAAGTCTGTAATCCTGAATCCTTAGGAATAAATGGATCTTCTCTCATTTGAACTCCTTGAGATGCCAAATAATCTATCAGGTGTGAAGTTGGATTATTATATGTTTCATTTCCCATTAAATCCCTCGCATATAATACATTAACTTTTGCTATATTTTCAACATCATCTACATAAAACTCAACTACTTGCGTTATTTCTCTTTGGAATCTGTTATATTTCTTTGAAAAGAAACCTTTAACATGTATTCCCAATTGTATATATCTATGCATACCTTTTACAAATTGATCAATATCTTGGCTTGTTTCTAAAAGTGAATATAAACGCATAGGTATACTTGATGCTTTATCTGAGTGTATTGTAGACAAAATATTGTGTCCTGATGAGATTGAGTTACGTACAGCCATAACAGCTTCTGCAGAACGGACCTCTGATAGTAAAATCCATCTTGGGTTCTGACGCATACACGCAACAAGAACATCAGAATATGAAGCAATATTATTTGTTTTCATTGCCACAATATCTCTTGTTGGATAAATTTTATCTAAATGAAGCTCTAATGTATCTTCAATAGTAATTATTTTTTCATCTTCCTTAATATGACTTGCTAAGTATTTAATCAGCTCTGTTTTACCTGAACCAGTTTCTCCACTAACAAGTATATTGCAGTGTCCAGTAACACAAGTTATTAAAAAGTCATGTAAGTTAACAGATACATAATCTTCTTCAATTAGTTTCTCTTTTTTTAATCTTATTTTTGCTGGCGTTTTCCTAATAAGTACAGCAATTCCATTAGTTGCGATAGATTCATGTACGAAATTAAGACGCAGCTCAGCACTCTCGGCATCTAATAATGGATGCGCCATATTAAATGTTTTTCCCATGACGTTAGAGCATTGAAATGCTAATTTTTCCATAACTTCATTGTTTAGCCCATCAACATGACATGGTTTTACACCTTGAGTTAATGTTTTTATCCATAACTGGCCACCATTCGAATATGAAATATCTGTTACATCATCATCTTGAAGTAATGGAACAAGCACACCAAAATCTATTTGCGAAAAAACAACATCATCCATTATTCTACCCTTTCTATTATCTTTTTTCTCTTTATATTATTTATTCACTATCAAGTGGTACTTCTTTTGTTTGATTTTTAATTAATGATTTTAAATATTCGCTACTTATTGTAGTAGTTGGATTATAATTAGCATTTCTTGGCACTGGAACTAAACTACTTGTTCCTGAAATATAAATTGCTTGTCTTAATAAAATATGTAAGTCTTCTGGAACTGAGAAAATTAATGCAGCTGCATCTCTTTGATCAGAACTCTTCTTGAATATATGACTTCCATCGCTATCTTTTACAGCTAAAACCTCAATACCTTCGATTAACTTGCCATAAACTAATTTCCCATTGTCAGTAGTATGATAATATAAATCTATCTTATCTCCTGGAAAAATTGAGTTACCATAAGTAGTTGTACTACTAACTGGAAGTGAAACGATTGTATAATCATTATACATGTTTCTCCATGCTGAATCTGGCATATAATCCCACGTCACAACTGAAGGTGAATAAAACAAGCTTCCCGCTGGAATGTATGTATTATAATTAACATATTTTCCAATAACATTATTTTTATTTGTAATTACTGTACTTGTAACCATTGAAGATGCAACTTTAACAGTTCCAACTAATTCTTCTGTTATTTCTGTTCTTGCAGGAATATCGGCAATTGCATATGGTACAGATGTTGCTTTTATTTCTCTATCAACTCTATACTTATAGGCAAAAAATAGAATAACTATACATACTACCATTGCAATTAATGTTACAAGTCCTTTATTTCCTAATACTCTTTTTAACATTATTGTTCACCTCCTTGAGTTTGTTTATTTTCAATTTCTTTAATACTTACTCCACTCAAATCTTTTGAGGTAACATTAACAGTTTGATTTAATATTAAATTTTCAATATATGAACTACTAATTCTTGTGTTTTTAGGATTTTTTGAATACTCAGCATTTCTTGGCACCGGATATATATTTCCATTTAAATACAAAGCTTTTCTTAATAATAGGTGCATTTCTTCTGGAACAGAGAATACTAAATATGCAGGTTGCGCAACATCAGAACTCTTTTCAAATATATTATTAAATGCACTATCAGTTACTGCTAATACTTTAATACTTTCAATAAATTTTCCAACTAATATTTTTCCATCTGTATCTCTACCAGAATAATATAAATCTATATAGTTTCCTTCAAATATAGAGTTTCCATATGTTGTTTCACTTGACACAGGTAATGCAACAATTGTATTACCTTCAGGAATATTTTCATATAAACTTGATGGTAATTCATCCCAAGTCAACAACGTATTTCTATAGAACAAACTATCTTTTGGAATTTGAACTTTATTACTTACATACATTCCTATAATTGAATTTTTACTTGTAATAACATTTGGAGTTATTACGCTTCCTGGTACTTTTCTTGTCCCTACCATTTCAGATGTTATCAATGTTCTAGGTGCTAAATCTTGTAAAGCATATGGTACTAATTGTGGCTCAGTTGCCTTTTTAATTCTTGCATTATACGCAAAATAAATTATAACAAGTGAAGCCACTATTGCTATAATTGTCACAGTATTTTTGTTCTTTATGAATCTTTTGATTCCATATAAAATGTTACTCATTCTTTTTTCCACCATCCTATTATTTCTATTCTACTTAAGTATAACACAAAATTAATATACAATTCAACATATATAAATTAAAAAGTTTAGAAATCAATCTAAACTTTTAATTACTTTTTGTTCCATAAATGGTTTCTAATATTCCACTTAATGTTGTATCTAAATTTACATCAAATGATTCTGAATTTATATTTGTTGATCCTGCTGCAGTTCTTATCCTTACAGTAGCTTTTGGTGGTTCTTCTTTTATGTCATAGAAGTTTAATTGATACGTTTTATTATTTGTTACACTTTCTGCAAATCTTCTTATAAATACTTCTACAAATTTTTGCTCTGACATTACTATTTTTCCTGTTTTTTATATGTTCCATAATCTACTGCGTCTATCATGGAGGACTCTAATATTTCTTTTTCTAAATAATAGTTCTCTTCTGTTGTTATTGTCATTCTTTGTATAAATAGCATTACTACTACTATTACTACTCCAAATGCTACTACTGCATATGCCCAGAATGCTTGTTTCATTTTGAACCACCTTCCTTATTAACAGTTACTCCAGCATAACTTCTAATTTCCTCTAAGAATGTACTCTTACAATTTCTAAATTGTTGTAATCCAGTATCATCATTTATAACACTACAATCTAATAATGTTGAATTTAAATATCCTCCATCACTTAAATTATTAGTGTTGTAATCTTTAATTTCTTTCATTCCTTGTGGAGTTATTGTGTAACTATATTGTAAGTAAGACTCATCAGTAAATATTGTATCAGCTGTATTTTCAATTTCTTTGATATCTTCTTCTTTACCTGTCCAGTTAACATCTGAATTTAAACTATCTAAACCATTAGGGAATAAATTACTTAAATCAACATTTTTAAATACAAATCCATTGTTTTTACTATCGGTTGAACTCCAACTAATTTGACTATCATCGATTTTTGGAATACCATTTTCTACTTTATAATTTGCATCTTGACATTTAGAAAGGTCGATATTTCCATTTTTATCTAATGCAGCACAATCATAAGCAGTTGTTCTATTGTAAACTTGATATTTACATGCATATGCATAGTTCGTTGATTTTCTACCTAAATTACCTATATTTGATATTTTGATATTAACAGGATATTCGCCTGTTTTGCTACTACCAGATACAGGGTAAGAATAATCGCTTAATGGTGTATATTTTTTAGTTTCTCCTTTTGTTATTTCACCTTTTTCAACAACACCAGTATATGCTCTTGTTTTATATTTAGTTGCTTGATAGAAATCATGTTCAATATCAATTACTATAGTAGCATAATCATTAGTTGGGATTTTTACTTTTCCACTATAATAATCTACAGTTTCAACTTTATTATTTTCCTTAACTTCAACTGCATTATTTTTATCAAATCTATAACATTTATCTTCGTTTCCATTGTTTTTACAATAATATAGCTCATATCCATCGCTAGTTAAAACCTCACTAATATCAACTAGAGGATCAACATCCTTACCATATTTTACATCACCATAAGTAATGTCCATATTTAAACATTTTTCTCCACTACAATTTGCACTGCTTAAAATATTATTAATAGCATGTGAACGTGTATCACTAGCTCCTGTTTGAACTGGAGTATATAAATTACAATTCTTAAGGTCAAATAACCATTCGTTAATTTCAGCTTTTAATTGTTTCTTATATTCATCACTATAACCTTGTTCATAAGCATAAGATAGTCTATTTAATTTTCTATCATATTCTGATTTCCAGAACGAATAATTAATCTCAGATGTAACTTGTTTTCTTTGTTTAACAATACTTGTTAGTTTTGGACTAGGATCCATGTTACTAGATATTGTCTTTATTCCTAGTGTTGCCCCAAGGTCATAACTAAATTGCATACCTGCATATACGCTTGTTTTTTCTGGTAGATAGAATTCATTTTCTTGTCTTTCGTATAATGTACAAACTAGTGGGTTAACAATATATTTTGATGAAACATTATATTTATATGTATCTATCTTGAAGCAAGCATTAACAATACAGTTCATATTTGCATCAGTAATTTTACTATATCCACTACATTCTTTATTATCAGTTTCTTTCGAACTTAAATCATCACACTTATCATCACAAGGACAATCTATTCTAACCTCACCCGGAATATATAACTTCTTTTGTGCCTCCTGTGCTTCTTCACATTCTTCTAATAGAAGACCAAATGATATCATCTTTTGATATTTATTAGGTGATGTTGCATGAGTATAGAATCTTACATAACCATTATTTCTTTTCCAGTTTGATATTTCAAGTACAGCTCTTAAAACTGTTACACCTGGTGTCTTATATTTTAAACAGAATTTTGTACCAATTACTTTAGCAGTACATGTATTCTTCTCGCATGACCATTCGCCTAATTCAACCAAATCGGTTACATCTATATCCCCATAATAAAATCTAATTTTTAATGTACATCCGGGTTCTCCAGGTTTACAATCTACATTTATTTCTTCAACATCTTCAATTTCATCAAATTCAACTTTAATAATTCCTTGATCTTCTTCATATTTGAATACAGGAACTTTTTTATCGAAGTTAATTCCGCCTAAAAAATCTTGCTTTTTCACATTTTCTGTATTATGGAATAGTTCTATGGCTTTATCTATATCACACTTAAAACTTGGATCAGTACTCTTTTTAGCACTTTCAGATTTTGTACATCCAATTCTACCTAATACTTTATCTTTTTGAAGTGCATCATAGCTTGTATCATAACATTTTTTACCTGTTTTAGCGCATCCGTTCTTAATAAGGTCTGCAGTGACTTGATAATAATCTTCTCTAGGTATCCAATCTAATAATGGATTGTCTTCAAGTTCAGATGTTGTACCCAAAGAATACGTATCTTTTCCATATGCAGCCATCCAAAGTCTCAAAGCAAGTGTTATAACTCCATTTGAATATTCTCCTTTTGGTGTGCATTTTCCTGTTGTTCTATCACAATTATAAGTTTGATAAAGTAGTTGTGCAAGTCCACATTGTACAGCATTCTTATCATTCTTGTTAGTATATTGATCCTGACATACAGAAATATCAAAATTCATATCTTCTATATATGGAAGACCTGTACTATCAGGTCCTGGCCCAGTTGCACCGGGTTGTAAACAATATACAGAATCTCCTTCATATTTGTCATCTTTTAAATTTATTTCATAACTAATTGATATTATTTCTTTATCTCCAGGATAGCATTTTGTTTTGTCATAAGTTACATGAGGTACCTCACAATTTACAGAATATCCAGTTATTACTGTTACAGTACCAGAAGAACTACTCACAGAATCAACTGCTTTTATTTTATTTGATGTAGAATAATTCTTCATTGCTGCTTCAGTATTTGCACCTGATAATGGATCTGCTACTGTAACTGTTGCACTTAATACTGGCCCACATGATAATGATGCGGTTACTGTATATGTTCCAACAGTACTTGAACTAAAGGTTCCACCTGGAGCATTAGAACTCCAACTAACACTACAATTTGGAGGCATATTAGATACACTTAAAGTTACACTTCCACCTGCAAGTATAGATGCACCACCCAAACTTGGCCTATATGTTCTAGTGATAGGGTCAACTTTACATTCTGGTTCCTTACAAACAGCACCAGAACATCCAGTTTCTTTTACATCAGTTGTATGACAGCAATGAGGTATTGTATATCCACCTTGTATCTCATGAGCGTATGCTTCAGCCTCAGCTTCAGTATCAAATTCACCTGTTACTGTTTCAAATGCTGATACAACAGGATAATAACATACATATACAGCACCAACATGTTCTTTCTGTTTGTCCCATCTTATGTGTACTTTACCGCTTTCATCATCAGTACAAACTGCTGTAGTATATTCTGTTTCATCAGCAAAAACAAACGTTTTGTATCCAAATAATAAAACTAATAGTAGTAGTAAAAATAATACTTTCTTTTTCATCGTTTGTTCACCTTCTTTTTATATACTATAATTGTAACAATATAATATGTCGAAATCAATAATACAGGTACTGCTACAAAAATCCAATATTTTGAAATATAATATAGTACCTTTTCAAAAAAATTCATTTTTTCTATCTTTTTATTTTCAATATTATCAGCAACAATTTCTTTATACTCACTCATTGTAACATCGCTTGTGTCTTTCATCATAGTACATATATCTTCGTCTTTATTGTTTTCACAATATGTGTACATACTATATTCATTAAAAGGTGGTATTGTAAAACTTAAAGTTTTCAATAATTGATTAGGACAAGCAGACTTTTCATTTCCATATACATTAACGGTATATACTTTCTCTTTATAATGAATATCAGATCCTATAACATATGTCCCTCTTCTTTCACTATAAGTTGCTTCTTGATTCTCTTTTAAAATTGAATCATTCACCACTACTTTCAAATCTTTTGAATATGGAGTAAATACAATTAAATAAGCATATTCCTTTTTATATACTTTATAACTCCCATCTTCAAGTTTTATTTTTTGTTCACTATCTTCAATATATCCAGCATTAAATTTTTCTGCTAAATCATTTAAATCAGCATCATCACATACCGCAAATAATTTTGGCATAAAAATCAAAAGTGATAATACAAAAAATAATGTTTTTATTTTTTTCATGTGACACCTACTTTCAATTTTGATTATATCACATTATATAAATAAAGTACATAAAATTAAAAAGTTTAGAAATCAATCTAAACTTTTAATTACTTTTTGTTCCATAAATGGTTTCTAATATTCCACTTAATGTTGTATCTAAATTTACATCAAATGATTCTGAATTTATATTTGTTGATCCTGCTGCAGTTCTTATCCTTACAGTAGCTTTTGGTGGTTCTTCTTTTATGTCATAGAAGTTTAATTGATACGTTTTATTATTTGTTACACTTTCTGCAAATCTTCTTATAAATACTTCTACAAATTTTTGCTCTGACATTACTATTTTTCCTGTTTTTTATATGTTCCATAATCTACTGCGTCTATCATGGAGGACTCTAATATTTCTTTTTCTAAATAATAGTTCTCTTCTGTTGTTATTGTCATTCTTTGTATAAATAGCATTACTACTACTATTACTACTCCAAATGCTACTACTGCATATGCCCAGAATGCTTGTTTCATTGTAAAACATCATCCTTGTTTGTTTCTACACCTGGGAATTTTTTATTTCTAATATCTTCTAAGAATGTACTCTTACAATTTTTAAATTTTTTTAATCCAGTTTCATCATTATCAATTTTACAATTAATTAATGTTGAGTTTAAATATCCACCAGAATCTAAAGAATTATCATTATATTCTTTAATTTCCTTTATTCCTTGTGGAGTTAAAGTATAACTATATTCTAGTTTTTCAGAATCACTAAATATTGTATCAGCACCATTTTCAATTTCCTCTATTACATTTTTTTTGTCGCTCCAATTTATACTTGATGCACGAGAACTAATACCATTTTGAGTTACTTTAGAATTAGGAAATAAATCATCTAGTGCAACAGTTCTGAAAATAAATCCATATTGTGTCCCATCATCAGTTGTCTCCCAAAGTACTTTACTTTCATCTATTTCTGGCACACCTTTAACTACTTTATATTTAGTATCCTGACACTTCGATAAATCCATTTTTCCATTTTCATCCATAACATCACAATCATAAGATGTTGTTATGTTATATACTTTGTAAAAACAACTATTACTATATTTATCCCCATCGATAATTGTTGTCCCGTTTGAGCTTTTTCTATATCTGTTTTTAATATTACTGAAAGTGAAGTACACTGGATATTCACCAGTTTTACTATTAACTGATATTGGATATACGTATTTATCTAGAGGAACATATTTAGCAGAACCGTCAGCTATTGCCTTTTGCTCTTCACTTGTTAGTGCCTCTTCTACAGCGACGCCCGTATACGCTTCTGCTTTATAATTCTTATCATTATAATAATCATGCTCTACGTTATAAATTATTGTTACATAATCATTTTGTGGAATATCTAATGCAGAATAAGAACAATTGCTTCCGCTGCAATTATACTTACGTAGTGTATCATCACTTATATATGTAAATCCTGCTTGAGCTTCTGAATCACTCAAACTCGTATACCTTTTGAATTTAGCTGTACTCTTTATTTTTCCACTAGAAGTACTAGCCATTACTATTTCTACAGCAGTATTTTTATTTTCATATTCATAGCAATTGATTCTTGACGAATTTGTGCAATAATACATATTTAATGGAATAGAACTATCATCTGAGCGGCTTGTTTCAAATCCTTTGTTTGTAATATTATAATATTTTCTATAGCTTCTTCCATCTCTGTCTTTAATCTCTGCATTATTAAACGCAGTAGATACAGCTAATTGATTGTCAATTCCATAATTAGAATCATCATATCTTACACTTACTTTAGAACAAGAATCATTTTTGCAATCTCCTTTGTTAGATATTTCAACATTTATCTTGTGAATAGCATCGCTCTGTTTTCCAGAACTTACAAAATTACAATTATTTAAATCATTTATCCAATCATTTATTTCTGTTATTAACGCATTTTTATATTCATTACTATAACCCATTAAATATGAATAATAAAGTAGGTTTTGTTTTCTTATGTATTCTCTTTCCCAATATTCATAATTAATTTTAGATGTTATTTGTTTTTTCTGCATTGCAACCGCAGTGATTTTATGAGTGGTATCTAATTTTAAACTTGATTTTAATTCATTAGCCAAATCATAACTGAATTGCATTCCAGAATATACCGTCGTTTTTCCTGGCAAGTATAGTTCATTCTCATCTCTTTCATATACTGTACAAACAAGTGGATTAAGTCCATACTTAGATGTAACAACAAATTCATTATTAATATCAAGAGGACATGAATTTACAATACAATTCATATTAGCATCTTTAATTGTCTTCTTTGATAAACATGTAGTTGTACTACTAGGGCTTTCTGTTGCACTTAAATCATCACAAGAATTTGGAGTACAATTACAAGGTATTTTGATTGGCTTTTCAACTCTACCATTCCTATATTCACTACTTTCAGATTCACACTGTTCTTGTTTAATTCCAAATGAAACCATTTTTTGATACTTTTCTGGATCTGACTTAGCAGCGGTATATAACCTAACATATCCATAATTTCTTGTCCAATTTTTAAATATTATGACAAGCTTAAGTTCTTCATATCCACCACCGATACAGAATTCTTTTGTTCTAATTATTTTAGCAACACATGAATTCTTATCACAGAATGGAATTCCATCACTAATATTTTCAAATTTAAATACATTTTCTCCATCTATTTTCTTGTCAGTTACATCTTCATCACCATAAAATAGTCTTACTTCTATTTGACATTCAGGATCATTAACATCTTCACAATTTTCTTTTATCTTGCTAATTGTATCTCTATTATCAAATTTTACTTCAAAAATACCAGTATCAACTTCATATTGTACAATAGGTACCTCTCTATTAAAATTTGTCCCACCTAAAAAGTTTTCTTTACTAACTTTCTCGGTTTCATGAAATAATTTAATAGCTTTATCTATTACACATTCTCCACTTTTTTCAGTGTCCGCACAAAATATAATATCTTTATTAGTTTCAGATATTTGCGAATTTTTTGTGTCATATTTCTTACCATTTTTTATTTTTTGAGCAGTTTTATCATAATAATCTTCACTAGGTACCCAAGCTAATGGAGAAGAGGCATTAAATGCTTGATATGTTCCGTAATCATCAGGATTTTCTATTCCTTCTGAATCTGTGTATGTATATGTAGGATCAGTTATTTGAGATGGATACGTTGGAGTACCATTTGGAGTTTTAGCATAAGCAGCCATCCAAAGCCTTAAAGCTAGTGTGATTGTTCCATCAGTATATTCAGGTTTACGAGTCCAAACATCTTCACCTTTACTATTAACTGTATGATTATGAGCAAAATACAATATTTGGGCAAGTCCACATTGAATTGCATTTTGATCATTTTTATCTACATATTGGTCTTGACATCTACCCACATCTAACTGTGTATCCAAAATATATTTAAGTCCATCAGCTGTAGGTCCATTAGCCCCTGGCTGTAGACAATATATAGGATCACCATCATACTTGGTACCATCAATATCCATATCATATAGTGGAGTAGTTATATCCAGACCACCTTTAACTTCATCACACTCTGAATCAGATAAAGTTACTATTCTATTTGGACAAGTTGCTTCACAAGTCCAATAAGTGGTTGTTGAACCACCAGAACCACTACCAGAGTCACCACCACCATTTCCACCAGAATCATCATCACCTACGGGTGGATCACCTGCAACACATATTTCTTCTAGGGCTCCATCAACTGGAATACAGTTCATTCTCTCTTTAATGCTATAATAAGTTGTAAATTCTCTTATAGGTATAGGTGTTATTATTTTTTGAGCCTGGCTAACTACTCTTATAACGACGCGTCCACCTCCGCCACCTCCGCTTCCTCCACTTCCTCCACTTCCGCCACCAGAAGATGATGTTGTTGAGGTACATGTTACAGTGCTACAAACTGTAGGATTACACGCTGAACTGTCGCTACAGCTATAACCTTTTTTGGGATCTCCTTTCCAATTACAGCAAGATGGTATTTTATATTGAGCATTTTTATCATCTACATCTTTTTTTACATTACTTTCAGCTGTGTTTTTGTTTGTGCTAGTATATGAATATTTAATAGGATTAGTATCTACAGATATCACTTTACGTCTACATGCCCACACAGCACCAATAAGTTCTCTTCCCTTATCACCAAGATTTTCATTCCACTTTGCAGTATAATATTTACCGGAATCATCGGATTCCATACATGTTTCAGTAGTTTGGCCAATTTCTTCTCCGTTTTGTAAATCAATCGTTTCTTGCAATATTTGAGAGTATGTTTTTTTCTCCAAAGCTGATGATACATTTGGAAATAAAATAATAATAAACAATGCTAATGATAATATTATCCTTCTTTTCATTATTGGTTTTCCACCTTCTTTTTGTACTTACTTATCTTGATAGTATAATATATTGAAATTAATAATATTGGAATTATAGCATATAGACAATATTTTTTTGAAAAGTATATTAATCGTTCTAATAAAGACATATTTTTTATTTTATTATCTTCATTACTTTTCTCTACTATTTTTTCATAATCTTCTAGTTTAATATCACTTGTATTATTCATCATTTTACAAATATCTTCATCTTTGTTATTTTTACAATGATCATACATACTATACTCATTGAATTTTGGAACTTCAAAACTGAATGTTTTTAAAAGCTCACCTTTACACACTGAATTATCTACCCCATATAATTCTATATCATATTTTTTATTTTCATAGTGTATATATGATGGTATAGAGAATGCTTCTAAGATTTTATCTTTTTTTACTTCTCTCTTATTATTTGTAATAGAATCTGTTACAATAACTTTTAATTTTTCTGAATATGGATAAAGAAAAACGACATATGAATAATCATTGCTATAAGCAACGCGAGACGAATCATTAAAAACAATATCACCATTGTCAAGTTCAATATACATAGCATTGAATCTTTCTGCCAAATCATTTATTTCAAGATCATTACATAATGCTTTTACTTTTGTGAAAGATAAACTAATAATTAACATAAAAATTATTGCTATTATTTTTTTCATAATAATCCTACTTTCATATTGATTATAACAAAATAATAAAAAAAAGTATATTAAAACACGGAATTAATAATATTAAATTCCATGTTTTACTTTTCTATATTTAACTTTGAAAATAGATATTGTTACTATACTTGATAATAATACCAATATGATTTGTACGCCCCAGCTTATCATAAAGTCTTCAAGACTCTCTAAAAATGTTTTTTCTTTTATTTCTTCTATTACCTCTTCTGGTTCTTTATATGAGTTTTCATAATTCTTAATTGCAGAAGATAGTAAAGAATCTGTAGCTTTATATGATAAATATTCATACTTACATATATTCAATATAGTTCTGTATTTAATACATCTACTATCGTTATACATTCTATTATAGTACTGAGTTGAAACATTAATTGTTTTTAAGTATGGATCACAATCGGATAAAGGAGCATATAACATTATACTTAAATTTTCCCCTTCATCAATACCATTTATAACTGCTTCGTTATTGGAATTAGAAGTATAAGCAACTCCTTTATATTTTACATACATATTATTATATAAATTCATAATTGTTATTTTATATCTATTTGAGTTATTATCTCTTGTCACTTCATAATCAACATTCGATGATAATTTGTTATACTCATTTAATTTGCTATAATCACACGTGGCTGCTTTAATAAACATTGGAAAAAGCAATGCCAAAATCGCTAATACCCTCTTCATTCTTCCTCCTTTAATAAAACTGCATGAATTACTAGTCTCCTGTTTCCTCCACCAGCACATGTTGACAATGTTAAAATTTTATCTCCATAATTTATCTCATCATCAGTGGTAAAATTACTTCTTCCTCTTATCATTTCAACAAATTTATTAAAATCTTTTTCATTTCCAAAACTTGTAACTAAATAATCTGTTGTATAATCAACTTTATAGCCTGCAAATATTTTAAATCTCTTTGTTCCTTCTGGAGTATCAAATGTAAAAATCATATTGTTTTTATTACTTCTCCAACTAGTTGTCAATATATTCTTAAGTGTTCCAAACATAATTCCATATCCACTAGAATAGTGTCCATAAATGATTGTATTATCATCAAAATCTTTTGGATCATTTCTGTAATCCATGAATATCCATCCAACATTTTTGCTTTTTTTATAAAAATCATGTTTTAAATAATAATTATTATCTGAATGCTGAACTACTGGATAAGATATCTCTGTATTATTAATAACTAAATACCCAACTGTTTCATTATTAATCTTTTTAAGATTTTCGAAGACTTTTTCAAATTTATATTTCTTTTTCATATCTTCAATTATTTCTTCTCTAGTTTTAGTAACCTTTTTTTCCTTGTTTGCTGCAATTTCCTCTTCAATATCAGCTATTATATCATTTTCAATATTAGAATTACTTTCTTCTAATTGTTCTAATTCTTTATTATTATTTGCAGCGTACGTACTATTTATGATATCGACATTTAATTTATCAATATTAATTTTATCAATATATTCATATGATTTAATAATAATTAGTGAAACGACACTAATATATATACATAAACTTGTAATTAGTTTTAAATTATTAAATGTTAATTGTTTAAATAAATTGTTTTTAATGAATGAATTTGAATAAACAATTCGAAATTCACATTTATATTCATTTCTACATGTTTTATTAAGTTTCTTTAACCAGTCAAAATTACTAGTTATAAAACCTCCTCTATCATCTTTTTGATGTAAGAAAACTATTACATCTCTAGCTTCATCATTTTTAACTAAATCTATTATATTAGAGATTAATTCCTTTGAAAAAACATAAATATTTATAGTTTTTAAATTATAATTAATTCTTAAAAACTCTTTAATATCTTCTAATAATCCAGGATAATCCTCTTTTATATCTAGTACTTTTCTATAATATAATGTTTCATAATCTAAAGAATCTTGTTGTAACATAAATCTGTCTGATACTTTATTGTAATTATACAAATTAACTATTACATTTTTTTCTTCGAACTTTTTCTCTATAAAATTTGGCATATAATAGCAATCTATTTGTTTTAATGTTTCTACTTCTCTAAACAATTCATAATCATCTAGTGCTAAAGTTGAAGCAAAATCTAATTTTAAGTATTGTATTCTTAATCTCATCATTATATAGGCAACATATTTAAATGTCACTAATTTCTTAACAATTACACTATCATAGTAATTATTATTGTTAACTAAAATTGATATTATATTATCCAAGTTCTTTTTAAAATAATTTATTGTATAAAAAAGAGTGTTATTAGAAATAACATTTTTATTAACTAATTTTTTCTCTTCCCCATTTAACTCTCTAAAATCATAAATAAGGGTTGAGCCATATATTGTTAAAATAATATTTTTCTTCATAACTCACTCCTATTATTATACAATTATATATTAACATAAAACAAATGTAAAACTCAATAAAATAGTTAAATGTTGGCGTAAAGAAAAAGAAACTAATTTAATTGGTTTCTTTCTACTATTTTCTTTATTTTTTTATCTTTAATTGAATCTTCATCAATCTTTATAGATTCTTTTGCTTCACCATTAACAATAACTATAATTGCTGGCGCACTATATATATCCACATCTGGAAATTTGTTCTTTAAAATTTGTATATAATCATTATTTTCTAAATAATCATCAACATTCCAATAAATAACTCTATCTAATAAATCATTCTTTTCAAATTCTCTATATAGTTTCTTTTCAATAGAATAAAGTTTACTAGAATTATATCCTACATACAATATATTATTTGTAGATTCTGTTAATATAAAATCAAAATCATCTTTAGTTATTTGGCTTACTTTTTTAAATGTGAAATAACTAACATCACCATTATATGCCTTATAACTTAAATAAAATGCTCTTAAATATAAAGTAAGAATTATTATTAGAACAGAAACACCTAATACTAGAAAATAATTTTTAGTTGGTATGGTTCTCATATTTCCTCCATTTTTCTAATAATATTCTACCATATAAATATTCATTTATCTATATTTTTATGAAAGAAACTCTTTAATTATAGAAAAACACACTTAAATATTATATAATCTTTTTAGAGGTGTCTATGCACAATTATTTTAATAAAGAAATAAATTATATCAAAAATGAAGATATTAAGAATAGCTTAATCACAATATTAGATTTATTACCTAAGTATTTTTATGAAATACCTGCCAGTACCACTGGAAAATATCACCCCGAATTCTCTTTAGGTAAGTCCGGATTAGTAAGACATACTAAAGCAGCAGTACGAATTGCAATAGAATTATTTAATAATGAATCATTAAATAATTTTACTGAAAGAGAAAAAGATTTATTAATATTTTCTCTTATAGTCCATGATGGACTTAAATGTGGGCTTAATAAAAATGAATATACTTGTTTTGACCATCCAATATTAATTAGTAATTTTATAAAAGATAACAAAGATAAATTATCATTAAAAAAAGATGATATAGAATTTATATGTGACTGTGTTAAAACACATATGGGGCCATGGACAAAAGATTATCAAGGTAATGAAATTTTAGAATCACCGAAAAGCAAATATCAAAGATTCGTACATTTCTGTGATTATTTATCTAGCAGAAAATTTTTGGATATAAAATTCGTTAATAATGAAATAGTAGAATAAAAAGATGCCTATTCAAAGACATCTTTTACTTTTAATTTTTGAAAACTATCATTGCTTTTAAATATTTCATTAGCTTTAGGTAATTTGCTAAATATTTTCACATATTCAACCAATGGTTGTTTATCTCTCTTTTTTTTCTCTATTCTTTCTTTTATTTTATCTAACATATTTCCTCCTACTAATTATTAATATTTATTATTCTCAAATTGTGTTTTTTAGCAACATTTATTAAATCATCACCGACATTGCCAAGTACAACCACAAAATCAGGATTTAATTTTGTCGATAGTCTATCTTTATTGAATTTTATTATTGTTTCATTTTCATAAGTTGAAAATCTTACTGACCCATCTTTTAAAAGTTTACTATATCCATAACAATTTCTTGTGAGCTCTGAAATATATTTACAAACAAAATGTATTCCATCATTAGAATAAGATGACAATATTTTAAAATCTTGGTCATTGAATGAATATATTATTACACCATTAACCTCTTTTTTATTAACCGCCGAAGGATTGCTTACATATAATGCTTCAATGTCATCTAAGGTTACTACTTGACTATTTATGATATCTACTCTATATTTTTTAATTTTTTCAAATAACGAAATGATTGGTACAATATTTCTCTTAATCTTTCCATTTACTACATTTTCTATAAATGAAAGTAATAGTTCTGTGTCATTAGCAGTTATCATAAGTTTTAACATTGTGAAAAAGTTAATCTCCTGTTCATCAAATACATTTTTCCCATCCTCTTTAATACTTGACAAAACTGATGATTCAAATATATCACAAAGTTGTGTTAAAGTTGTTACTTCTAACCAACCTATATTGCCCATTGTATTATATGGCTTGTTATAAAAATACGAACAAAATAAATTTTTATATATTTCTTCATCTTTTGTTTCAGTTAAATCATTAACCAACTGCTTTAATAACAACAAATCACTCGATGATAATTCTTCTTTTTTCTTAACATTTAAATGGTTACCAGCGGTAGACAAAATATCAATTAAATTATCAATTTCTCTTTCAGTTAAATCTTTATCTTTTATATCCTCTAAAAGTTCTTTATAGTACGTAAAGTTTTCTATGGCTTTAAACAACGTTTCTTTACTTTGTCTAAAAATTGTTTTTAATATTTCAAAATAATAAGCAAATAATTCTTTATTCTTATCATTTTTTACTATATAAAGTAGTGTTGATACATTAACAAAATTATATTTTTTAAACTCATCTAATAACTCATTTGGAATAAATGATAGTTTTTTATCAAATAGTTCAAGTGATCCATAATCATATACATCCGTTCCAACTTCTATATCTACTCCATAAGCATTCTTTATCAGACTTACAAATTGTTCAGATGACATTTTCATACTATCATCTGTTTCTTTTCCTTTATATAAAAGCTGTAAACCTATATAAAAATTTATCTTTTCAGAACTATTAGTTTGTAGAATAGTTCTATTAAATAATAATTTGAATAAATCAAATGGCGAATTATAATCACTAGTATAATCATATAGTTCTATATTAGATAGATATTCACTATAAATCTTATTAATTGATTTATAATATTTAGAATATATTTCTTCATTATAATATGCACTAAATAGATTTAAACATCTAGAATTTGCTTCTAATACAATTTTTTCTATTTCATCTTTAGACAAATTATCAGTATATAGAGGAACAATATATGGGAGAGCATAATTGACATCAATATTTATTAGTGAAATTATTTGTTCACTTGATAAACTTTGAATTATTTTTATTAATCTTTTACTATATTGATAACTTAAATTATTACTTTTTTTATCAAATCTATATAATTTACCCTTAGCATTAAGCATTCCTTTATCTATGAATATATCTATTATTCCATTTATTCCTTTAGACTTTGAATTTTCCAATACATCATATATTATTTCTTTATTTTTAAGTGCAGGTATATTTACAAATCTAATTAAAGATATATTATATTTTAATAATTCTATCAATATATCTTCATCTATAGTATTTATCATATATGGATTATTATTGATATATTCTTTTTGAACATCTAATGTTAATGATGATAATAAAGAAGGATTCTCCTTTAATTTCTCTAATTGCTTTTTAATATAATTATCCCTAGCATCACCGCTAATATATTTACTAAATTCTTCATCTTCGCTATATTTTTTTTGAACATTTTGATTAGCGTATTTTATAAATGATTTATCTGCTTTTAATATAAAATCCCATTGTCTATCTGTTAATTTATCTTTCATAGATTCAACAATGTCTTCTGTTGCTTTTACATCATATTTTATAAGAATACTTAAAACTTGAGTTAAATCCTCCATATATAGTTTTGATACATCTTCTGGCTGATTAAAATACATACAAATGTATTCATCATACTCTTCTTGAGGTAAATTCAAGGATCTACTATTAATAATAAATTTATTTGTTTTTAACCAATCACTTACCAATGATCTTTTTGCTTCATCAGAACCATACTTAAACATTGTAAAATTACTATTAATCATCTTCTTTTGATAATCAATAGGTAGAACACTAATCATTGATGGATATGTGAAAAATAAATGACTTAATACAACTTCATTATTTGCAAATTCTCTTGAATCTAAAAAAAGTTGTTTTATTTCATTTTCACTTTTACCTTTAAATGTTTTAATAAAGGCATTTCCTTTTCTTTGAGCTTTTCTTCTTTTTAATCTTGTTATTAATGACATATCACACTAACCTCTACTATAGTAAATTATAACATATTTAAAAAAAGTTTAATAGTTTTATTAAACTTTTAATTAATTTTAGATAAATATTTGTGGTTAATAGCGATTGTTTTTACCCCTATTCCATATTTAAATGCAATTGTTGCTAAATCACCATTTACTTTTGTAACAACACCTTCACCAAATATTGTATGTTTAACATTATCACCTTTTTTAATTTCAACATCATTATTATCAACATACATATCGTCAATATTAATCTTCTTTTCTTCTTTTTTAGAACTAGATAAATTAATTATATTTAATACATTAGGATCTATTTCTTTAATAAATCTACTCTCTATTGTTGACTCGGTTCTTCCATATAAAGTCCTTCTATATGCACTAAGTAAATATAGTTTCATTTTTGCTCTTGTTATTCCTACATAACAAAGTCTTCTTTCTTCTTCTAATTCACTTAAGCTTTCAAAACTTCTTGAGTGTGGAAATATTCCTTCTTCCATTCCTAGAATAAATACAACTTTAAATTCTAATCCTTTAGCAGAATGCAATGTCATTAAACTAACATTATCTTTGTTTTCATTATATTGTCCTCTATCACTAACAAGCATAATGTTTTCCAAGAATGTTGCTAAATCATATATTCCATTTTCTTCAAAAGCAACTGCTACACTCTTAAATTCATTTAAACTTTCAATTCTTGTTTCATTTTCAATTGACTTATCTATTTCATATTCTCTTCTTAATCCAGTTTTTTCAAGTACATCTTCAATTAATTCAGATAAGCTCATATTGTTAGAATCATTTTTTAATTCTAATATTAGATTTTTAAACTCCAATTCTTTTCCTTCTTCTATAGCATCAAACATACTAATATTTTTCTCTAAAGCAATGTTTCTAATATTTTCTATAGATTTAGGTCCTATTTTCCTTTTAGGAGTATTTATTACTCTTTCTAGACTTACTGAATCATTAGTATTATATATTAAATTTAGATATGCTATTAGATCTTTTATTTCTTTTCTACTATAGAAATAATAACTACCAATTATATTATATGGGATATTTGCTCTTACAAATGCTTCTTCAACAATTCTACTTTGTGCATTCGTTCTATAAAGTACTGCAAAATCGCTGTAATTGTAACCTAGAGATACCGCATCTTTTATTTTATTAATTACAAATTCACTTTCTTTTACTTCATCTTCCACCCTAATGTAATCAATTTTTTCGCCATCTCCAACATCAGTCCAAAGTTTTAACACTCTTCCCTCTGTATTATTTCTAATAACTGAGTTCGCAGCAACCAAAATATTATTTGTACTTCTATAATTTTCTTCAAGCAAAATAACTTTAGCATTTTTATAATCATGTTCAAAATTTAATATATTTTTATAATCAGCATTTCTCCAAGAATAAATTGATTGAGATGCATCACCTACTACAAAGATATTATTATATTTTGATGATAATAACTTGCACAATTCATATTGAACACTATTTGTATCTTGATATTCATCTACTAAAATATATTTAAATCTCTCTTGATATTTTTCTAATACTTCTTCATCTTTTTTTAGAAGTTCTACTGGTTTTAATAATAAATCATCAAAATCAACTGAATTATTTTCTTTTAATATTTTTAAATATTTTTCATATACCAATCCAATAACCTTATCTGCTTCATTTAAAAACAATTTTTGAAATTCAAAAGGACTTATTCCATCATTTTTAGCAGAACTAATTTTAGATATAATATGTTTAATATCATAATCTTGAGGATTATATTCATTATCTTTGAGTATTCTTTTAATTAATGATTTAGCATCATCTGTATCTATTATAGTAATATTAGAAGTATATCCGATTTTAGAATAATTTTCTCTCAAAATTCTCAAACCAAAAGAGTGAAATGTTCCAATAAAAATAGAATCTGCTAAACTTCCCATTTCTACTTCTACTCTACTTCTCATTTCATTAGCAGCTTTATTAGTAAATGTAATTGCTAAAATATTATATGGACTTACTCCATCATCTATTAACTTAATAATTCGTTGAGTTAATACTCTAGTTTTACCAGAACCTGCCCCAGCTAATACTAGACATGGCCCTTCTTTATGATTTACTGCTTCTAATTGTTTGTCATTTAATACCATAAAAAAATACCTCTTTTAAATTATAACATTTAAGAGATACTATTAAAAGCGAACAAATATAAAATATTTATTTTTTTCTTATATCTTTATTTTGAAATAATCCTTTATTAAAAATAAGAATTGATAAATTAGATAATACTAACACTCCTTCAGTTATCACTCCAGAATATGATTTAACTTTAAAGTTATATATTACCCAGAATATATATGATATTATCGCTCCAATTATAACTATTTTCTTACTTTTTGTAAGAACATATCCATCTATTAATCCAGAAAATATTGGTAATAAATTAAATAATTCTTTATAGTTAATAATTCCAAGTACAGCATATATTGGAATTGAACCAATATATATATATTTATCTAGATTAGTCTTATAATATCCATAATCACGTAGAACCTCAAATAAACAAATAATTACGCCACTATATGCATCTAAAAAATAATAATGAAATGCATACAAACACCCAGCTATTATATGAATGGATAAAATTTCATTTACATCTTTTTTATAATAACTTGCAACTAACAATATCCAAGCAATAATACCTACGAATTGTATTATTATAAATCTTATAGTTTCCATACTAAAATTATAGCATAAAGTAAAATAAAAATTTAATAAATAAGATTACTTTACATTTTATTAAATCACTTTTAATTTTTTTTAGAATATAATACCATGAGGTGATTTTATGAAAAAAATAATTACAATTATTGCAATATTAGTTGCATTAATGGTATTTATTTTATTATTTAAAAAAGATGATAACAACGAAAAAATTGTAGTATCTGAAGTTACTCATTCTGTTTTTTATACTCCTTGGTATGTTGCATTAGAAAACGGATATTTTAATGATGAAAATCTTAATATTGAAGTTGTGCTTACTCCAGGTGCAGATAAAGTTGCTGCATCAGTTTTATCAGACGATGCTCAAATAGGTTTTTCTGGGCCAGAAGCAACAGTATATGTTTATAATAATTCTAATGAAAAACTAATTACTTTTGCATCTCTCACAAAAAGGGATGGTCAATTTATTGTAGGACCATGTAACTTAAAAAATAGTTTCAAAATGGAAGATTTAATTAATAAAACAACTTTAGCCGGAAGAAGTGGAGGAATGCCTCTTTTGATGTTTAAATATGCTTTAAAAGAATCTAATATTGATGAAAATAGCATCAATATAGATACATCTGTAGAATTCGCAGCATTAAGTGGTGCTTTTATTGCAGGGCAAGGAGAATTTGTTAATTTATTTGAACCAAATGCATTAAAAATAGAAAAAGAAAATTATGGATGTGTTCTTGCTTCTTTAGGAAATATATCTGGCATTGTTCCTTATACCACTTTTTATGCAAAAGAAGAATATATCAAAAATAACAAAGATGTAATCAAAAAGTTTAATAAAGCATTAAATAGAGGACTTGAGTATGTAAGAAATAATGATGAAAATGCTATAGCAGATTCAATTAAAAATCAATTTACTGATTTAAGTATAGAAGATTTAACTGAAATAGTTAAAAGATATAAAGATGCTGATTCTTGGTATGAAACTACTTATGTAAATGTCAATGATTATGATAGATTACAAGATATAATGATTTATGGTAAAACAATCGATAAGAAAGTTGATATAACTTTGCTTACTACAAATGAAGCAAACTAATATATTAAGTATCTGTAATTTATCTAAAACTTATCATTCTATTTTAGGAGAAACACTAGCAATTAATAATATAAACTTTGATATTAATAAAGAGGAATTTGTAGGTATTATAGGACCTTCAGGATGTGGTAAAAGTTCAATATTAAATATAATTAGTGGCCTTGATAATGATTATGAAGGAAAAATAAAAATCCAGCAAGATATTAAAGTTGCATATATGTTTCAAGAAGATGCATTATTCCCATGGTTAACAATTTTAGATAATGTTCTTCTTGGGCTTAAAATTAAAAAAGAATTAAATAATGATAATAAGAATTACGTGCTAAATCTATTAAAAAAATATGGATTGTATGATTTTAAAGATAAATATCCAAATTCTTTATCAGGTGGTATGAAACAAAGGGTAGCATTAATTAGAACATTAGCAACCAAACCAGATATTTTACTTTTAGATGAACCTTTTTCTGCATTAGATTATCAAACAAGATTAAAAGTATCTGATGATGTTTATAGAATAATAAAAAAAGAAAAGAAAACTGTTTTAATAGTGACGCATGATATATCAGAGTGCATTTCGATGTGTGATAAGATTATAGTTCTTTCAAAAAGACCAGCCATAGTTAAAAATATTTATAAAATAGAACTAGATAATAAAAGCACACCAATTAAAAATAGAGAATCATCTAATTTCTCTTATTATTACAAAACCATATGGGAGGAAATTGATGAAAATGTCTAAAGAACAGAAAAAATATTTAAATAAAATAAAGATAACTAACTTTCTAGTATTATTTACTCAAATATTCATAATTGTATTATTTATTATTTTATGGCAATTCTTATCAGATAATAATTATATTAATTCATTTATTACAAGTAGCCCATCAAGAATAATTACAACTATTAAAAATTTATATATCAATAATAATTTATTTGTACATATTTTTATTACATTAAAAGAATGCATTATTTCATTTGTACTAACGACTATAATTTCATTTTTAATAGCAATAATTATGTATCATAATAAATTTATATCAAGAGTAATCGAACCATACTTAATTGCACTTAATTCTCTTCCAAAAGTAGCATTAGGGCCAATTATAATTATTTGGATAGGTGCTAATATAAAAGGCATTATTACCATGGCTATATTAATTTCATTAATAGTGAGCATTCAAAGTCTATATAATGGATTTATTTCAACAGATCCATTAAAAATAAAATTATTAAAAACATTTAATGCATCTAAAAAAGACATATTATTTAATGTTGTAATTCCATATAACAAAGAAACAATTTATAGTACATTAAAAATAAATCTATCAATGTGTTTAATTGGACTATTACCCCTGGTGGGAGAAAAAATATTTTTTAATAAATGTTATAGTAGATATTGATTTCATTATCATTTACTATAACTTTGTCTATTAAGTGTTCAATTATTCTTCTTTGTTCATCAAAGTCCATTTCAAACCAAGTTGTTTTTAAGTTCTTTATCATATTTAAAGATACTTTGTTATCTTTTTCTTTTTGATCTGATTCAATCAATTTTTCTTCTATAGTTTCTTTCTCTTTTTCTAATTCATTTATTTTATTATTAGTTTCTT
>CAMUZE010000004.1 GCA_947165135.1 uncultured Clostridia bacterium | reverse complement strand
AGCACAAGACTGAAAATCTTGGTGTCGTTGGTTCGATTCCAACTGAAGCCACCATCTTAATTGTTAGCGTCAACCTGCGCTCATAGCTCAATTGGATAGAGCATTTGACTACGGATCAAAAGGTTAGGGGTTCGACTCCTCTTGGGCGCACCATTGATAGCGGGAAGTGGCTCAACTTGGTAGAGCATTTGGTTTGGGACCAAGGGGTTGCAGGTTCAAATCCTGTCTTCCCGACCATGAGTAAATAAAGGCCTTTATTTAAAGGCTTTTTTTATGTAAAAAAAATGTCAAAACAATTGTTAATCATTGTAAATTAAATTTCAAATTGATATCCTATTATTAGGAGGGAGGATAGTTATGGATAAATTTGAAGAAGCTAGAAAATGGGCTGAAAGAACATACCCATATTATTTTAAACATATGAATGCTCATCCATGGAGTTTTAATGGAATAATGTCCGATATACAACATGCATTATATAATGGGCAAGGACTAACTAGAAAAGATAAAAATTTAGAAAAAAGAATAGATAGTTTACAAGGAGATGAAAGAAGAACAGCACTTGCTGAACTTCAAAAAGCAGAAAGATTATATAATGAGCGAGAAGCATATAGAAAAAGTCAACGTGAAAAATTTGAAAAAGAAAAAGAAGAAAGTGAAAAAAGAGCAGCTATTTCTGAATATAGAAAAGAATGGAAAAGTAAAGGATTCTTCTATAAGCTTACTCATGGAAAGAAAAAACCAGATAAAATGAATTTTAGCCAGATGAGCATAGATGAAATCGAAAGAGCTAGTGAAGGTTTACATCGTTAGTGAGGCATTATGACAGATAGAGATATTGCATTTAAAAATTATATTGAATCTTTTAAAGGGTTAGATAAAGATTCAAAGAAAAAAGAAATAATAGATTCTTTTAGAGAATTAATAGATTACTTTAATGAATTAACATTTGATGAAAATGTTAACATTGATTATTTAAACGAATATAGGCAAATGGATATTGATGATGAGAATATGAGTGATGATGATTTCTATAATGCTTCAATTACATATTTAGAAGCAGCAAAAGATATAATTGCTCAATATCTAGGTTCTATGGACGACTATTAAAATAAACTCCTAAATCATAGGAGTTTTTATGTTATAATAAACATGGAGGAAATTATGAATGAATATATTAATTTAAATGATGAAAATATAGATAATGAGCATATATGCTGTGCGATAGGTGATCCTAAACATCAAGTTGGAGTAGATAAAAAGAAAGAATGGATTAAGAGTAAATTAAAAGATGGACATGTTTTTAGAAAACTAAATGCAAGAGGTAAAATCTTTATTGAATATGAGCCTATTGAGACAGCATGGGTGCCAATAAATGGTAAAAACTATGAATATATTTATTGCCTTTGGGTAGCAGGAAGTTTTAAAGGAAAAGGAATTGCTAAAGAATTATTAGAATATGCAATTGAAGATGCAAAAAGTAAAAAAATGAGTGGAATATGTACACTAGTATCTGAAAAGAAGAAACCATTCCTTGGTGAAAAGAAATTCTTTGAACACTTTGGATTTAAAGTTGTAGATTCAATTAAAGATTATGAATTATTAGCATTACAATTTGATGAATCAGAAACTCCTAGATTTAATGATTCTGCTAGAGAAATGAAAATAGATAATAAAGATTTTACTATTTATTATTCTAATGAGTGTCCTTATGTAGAGTATGAAGTTAAAGAATTATCTGATTATGCAAAAGAAAAAGGAATTAAATTAAATTTTATAAAAATAGATTCTTTAGAAAAAGCTAAAAATGCACCATGTATAATAAATAACTGGGCTAACTTCTATAAAGGAGAATTTATTTCGAATACAATATTAAATGCTAATGCATTTGAAAAGTTATTAAAATAATAGTTTTTATATTAGGAGGTTTTATGGAAAAGAGACATTTGGGAGTTTATGGTTTAATTATTAATAGTGGAAAAATTGCTCTTGTATTAAAATCAAGAGGCGCTTATACAGGAAAATTAGATTTGCCAGGTGGAAGTATTGAACATGGTGAAAAACCAGAAGAAACATTAAAGAGAGAAATAAAAGAAGAATTAAATGCAGATGTTAAATCATATAAATTATTTGATGCTGAATCAGTAGTAGTTGATTGGTTACACCATGAAGAAATGGAGAATATGCACCATATAGGCATATTTTATAAAGTTAGTTTAAAAAATAAAGATTTAAAAAACGATGCTGATGGTCAAGACTCTTTAGGAGCAAAATGGTATGATATAGATTCATTGAAAGAATCTATGGTATCACCTTTAGTTTGGATAGAGTTAAAAAAACTAAATTTAAAATAATAATTTATTTGTAAGTAAATGTTAAATATCTTTGACACATTTCCAAAGATATTTGATAGATTATTAAATATAATTAAACTATAATTGTTGTTGAAAGGAGATATTATGAAATTAGGAGATAATATTTTAAAATTAAGAAAGAAAAAAGGTCTTTCACAAGAACAATTAGGGGAAAAAATAAATGTAACAAGACAAACAATTAGTAATTGGGAATTAGGGGAAACATTTCCGAATCCAGAACAATTAAAACTTTTATCAAAAGAATTAAATGTAAGTATTGATGAACTACTTGATAATGATATTCAGAATATTTTAGTAGAAAAGGTATCAAATACTGAAAAACTGGCAGGGTTAATATTAAAGATAATTAAATGGGTTTTAATTGGTATACCTGCACTTATATTATTATATTTTATATTGCTTATCGCATATAGAAATCTTTTTAGAAGAGATACAGGAAGAGAAATAGAAGAAACAATACATTGTAAATTATATGGTGAAGAGCATGGCTATAGTATTGCATATGAGGAGTTAACGGGAAGAGTAATTGCTGAAGGCGGAGATTCATATTTTAATGATATATTAGGACTAAATAAATATGAGGACGCACACCAAATATTTAATGTAATTAATGATTATGTTAAGAAAAATGGTGGAACTTGTGAAATGTTAAGAGATAGAGACTTAAATGATATAATAGATATTTATATTAAAGAAGGAACTCTTAGTAAAACAGGTGCCACTGTAGTGATAACACTAAATGGAGACTATGGCGTTACTTACGGAAATTATTTTTGGGTTGAAAAATATAATTCTAAAATTGGTGATTATGAAAAATTAGCAATTACAACTGAAGATGGATGTACATTTAATGATATAGGCTATATTGCTGAAGAGGGTAAATCACATGAATTAAAACAAGATTGGTCTTGTGATTATGGAGAACTTCCTAAAGGATTATATAGACTTGTTAAAAATGTAATATTCGATTCAGATATTCCGGTTAGCGAAGATGATATGTATTATATTTGGGTAGAATTTGAAATAGAATAGGATGATTATTATGAATATAGAAAACACTATATTTAAAAGAACTCATTTAATAATAAAAAAACTAATCAGTTATGGTTTCAAAAAAGAAAATGAACATTATATATATGAATGCAATTTTCATAGTGGAGAATTTAATGCTATTATCACAATTAAAACTGATGGAACAGTAAAAGGAAAAATAGTTGATAATGAAACTAATGAAGAATATACAAATATAAGAACAGAAATGACTGGAGAATTTGTAAATAAAATAAGAGAAGAGTATAAAAATATATTAATTGATATTAGAAATAATTGTTTTGAAACCAATTATTTTATAAGTAATCAGGCAAATAGAATCAGCAAATATATTAAAGACCAATATAATGTTGATCCAGAATTCTTATGGGAAAAATATCCAGGGTGTGCTATATATAGAAATGTTAAAAATAGAAAATGGTTCGGTATAATTATGAATATTGATTTATCAAAATTAGAAGATGGCAATGGAGAAGTAGAAATAATAAATGTAAAATGTTCTAGAAGCAAAATAGAAAATGTATTAAAAATAAAAGGAATATTCGAAGCATATCATATGAGTAAAAAAGATTGGGTCTCTATTATTTTAAATGATACATTAAATGATGATAAAATTATAGAATTAATTAATGAATCATATCAATTAATTGATACAAGATATTATAAGGAGTAATAATATGAAAAAAACAATAACTTATGTAACTGGCAATTGGGCTAAACTTGATAGTGCAAAACAAGTTTTAGAACCACTCGGATATGAAGTTGATAATATTAAAATGGAAACACCGGAAATACAAGCGGATGACGTAACTGAAGTGGCAAAATATTCTGCTAAGTGGGCATGTGAAAAACTGGGCAAAGCTGTATTAAAAAATGACACAGGTTTATTTGTTAATGCTTTAAAAGGTTTTCCAGGAGTGTATACTCATTACGCAGATGATACAATAGGAGTAGACGGATTATTAAAATTAATGGAAGGAATAGATGACAGAAGTGCGTATTTCAAGGAAGTAATTGCATATTGTGAACCAGGTAGTGAACCAGTTGTATTTGAAGGAATAACAAAAGGAAAAATAGATATAAAAAAATCAGGGACATACGGATGGAGTTGGGATTTTGTTTTTATTCCAGAAGGAGAAGAAAAAACACTAGGATGTTTTCCAGATAATGAAAGATGGAAATTTTGGAGCTCAGATTCATATAAAAAATTAGTAAAATATTTAGAAAGCAGATAGAAATATCTGTTTTTCTTTTTATTATGATATAATTATTATGGTGAGTGATATGAAATTATTTATAGAAGCAATAACTAAATATTTAATAGGACTAGTTTTAGTATTCGTTTTAATATTTGTCCCTGCTGGTTCATTAAAATACTATAATGGATGGTTATTTATTGGATTATTATTTATACCTATGTTTATCGCAGGAATAGTAATGTTAATTAAAAATCCAGTATTATTAAAAAATAGATTAAATGCAAAAGAAAAAGAAAAAGATCAAAAAGTAGTTTTAATTATAAGCAGTGTAATGTTTATATCTGGCTTTGTTATCGCAGGATTAAACTATAGATACAAATGGATGGAATTACCTAATATATATGTTATTATATCTTCTATTATGTTTATAATTTCATATGTTTTATATGCAGAAATATTAAGAGAAAATAGTTATTTGTTAAGAACAATTGAAGTTAAAAAGAATCAAAAATTAGTTGATACTGGCCTATATGGAGTAGTGAGACATCCAATGTATTTAATAACATTAACTCTATTTCTATCAATGCCTTTAATATTAGGCTCACCAATATCATTTATAATATTTTTAATATATCCAGTTGTTATTATTAAAAGAATAAAGAATGAAGAAATGATTTTAGAAAGAGAGTTAAAAGGATATAAATCTTACATGAAAAAAGTAAAATATAGATTAATACCTTATATATGGTAATAATATTTGATATAATGTTAGTGGTGTATATATGAAAAAGATAGTAAAAATAATTCTTATAATGCTTTTGTGCTCATTTATGATGAGTAATATTTTTGCATCTTCAAATAAAACATCATTAAAAGATTTAAAAGATAAATTAGCAAAAGATAAAGCAACGCTTAATTCAGTTACTAACAAACAGAATCAAGTTAAAAACAATATTAAAAACATCGAAAATGATTTAAAGAATATTGAAAAAGAAATAGATGCTTATGAAGTGTCTATTAAAGATTCTAAAGAAAAAGTAATTGAACTTGAAGAAGGAATAGAAAATAAAAAAGAAGAAATAGACAAGTTAGTAAGTTTTAAACAAGTAATGGATGAAAATAATATGTATTTGGAATATGTATTCGAAGCAAAAACATTTACTGATTTTATATATCGTTCTTCTATAGTCGAACAATTAACTAAGTATAATGATGAATTGATAGATGAAATGCATAATCTTATAGAAAAAAATAAACAAGAACAAATTAATTTAGAAAATAAAATAGACGAATCAGAAAATACAATAGATAGGTTAAATGATGTGTTGAAAAAATATAACTTAACAATGGATGATTTAGTTGATGATCATAAAGACGCCAAAGCTGATTATGAGGCTAGTAAGAAAGAAGTGGCTGCTTATGAAAAAATATATAAAGATAGGGGATGTAAAGAAACAACGCCTATAATTGATTGTATAGATGTTCCATACGCTGATGGATTTGTAAGACCTTTAAAAAGTGGAACTATCACTAGTGAATATGGTCTTAGATATCATCCAACACTCCATTATTATAGAATGCATAATGGTATAGATATTGGAACTCCAACAAATACTCCTGTATATGCAGCAGCACCTGGAATAGTAACTAAGATAGTCAGAGTTGCAAACCCTAATAAAAGAAATTCAAGTTGTGGTGGTAATAAGGTATATGTAAAACATAGGATAAAAGGTAAGGAATATACATCTGCATATATGCATTTGCATTCAATTAGTGTTAAATTAAATGATTATGTAACCATAAGTACTGTAATTGGAAAAAGTGGTGGTGGAGAAAGCTATGACTATTGTACAACTGGCCCTCATCTTCACTTTGGAATAATGAAGGGAAGTACATATGAAAATCCTAGAAATTATGTTAAATTTCCATCAAAAGGTTATAGATTTACGAGTAGATTTTAATATTTACTCGTTTTTTGATATAAAAATATGATAATATATATAAAGGAGCGTGACTATTATGGATAAGAGAATCAGTTCAAGAGCAATTATCATTAAAGACAATAAATTACTGGTATTTTTTAGAAGAAAAGTTATAGATGGTGTTACTCATGAATATTATTCATTACCTGGTGGTGGACTTGAAAAAGATGAAGATTTATATGAAAATGTAAAAAGAGAAGTAAATGAAGAAATGGGAATTGATATTGAAGTATTAGGATATTTAGGTAAAAGTGAAGATGAAAAAACTATTCAATACTATTTCCATGCTAAAAGAGTAAAAGGAACGCCTATTCTTGGTGGAGAAGAACTTGAAAGAATGAATGAAAATAATTATTATGAAGTTAGATATTTAGATATAGATAACTTAGATAATGAAAATTTAAATGCCAAAGATATGGTAAGAAAAGCATTGAAAGAGGAGTATTGTGAACTTAAATAATATGAAAGAATATGAATATTCAATGGTTGTAGATAGTCTTAATAAATATATTGATTATTGTGAGAACAATAATTATGAATTAAGAGATAAGATTTTTCAAACTAGGATTATTTATAGAAAAAATAATAATACAATAGCTAGAATAACTATAAATAAAATGGGTAATAAGGAACAAAAATATTTAGATTTTAAAGAAGATAAACTATCTGTTGACCCATTAATTGAAAGAAGAGAAAGTGGTGCTTTAGAGTTTAAAATAATAAAAGATGCAGAATCAATATTAAATTTTTTAGAATATAAAAAAGATATTACTCTTATTCGAAACAGATTAGTTTATTATAAAGATGATGTAACATTTGAATTAGATGAATATATTGAGCCAAATAATAACTTTGTGGTATCAGTTGAGGGTAATAAAGAAAAAGTTGATATAGTATGGAATATTATATCTAAATTATGATAACATTTATTTGAGGTGTACTAATGAAGAAAAAATTAATCATATTATTTTTATTAATAATAATTATAGTTAAAGTAGAAGCTAGTGAATTAGATATAACTAATTTAAAAGTCCAAAAATCTAATAATAATAGTTTAACTTTAGTATGGGATAATAATGAAAATGTAAATGGTTATAAAATACTTAGAAGTACATCTAAAAAAGGAAAATTTAGTCAAATAGTAGATATAACAGAGAACAGTTATATAAATAATAATCTTACATACGGAAAAACATATTATTATAAAGTTATTTCATATAATGAAATTAAAAGTACTACATCTAATATTGTTTCTAAAAAAGTAGTACCAAATAAAGTAGAAAATTTAAAAATAAGTGGTTTAGGAAAAAATAATATTAAAATATCTTGGGATAAAGTTGGTGTTACTGGATATGAAGTTTATAGAAGCACTAATAGTAAAAAATGGTCTAAAGTTAAAACAATTAATAAGTCTAATACATTATCATTTAACAATACTAAATTAAAAACTAATAAAACATATTATTATAAAGTAAGAGCATATAAAAAAGTAAATGGGAAAAAAGTATATGGTGGTTTCTCTAATGTAATAAGTGCTAAAACATTAACAAATACTCAAATTAATGCAATAAATGATGCTAAGAATTATTTAGAAACATTTAATTATTCTAAGAAGGAATTATTATCTAGGTTGAATTATGATAATAAAACTGAAGAGTTTGTAATTAATTATCTAAATATTGATTTTAAAAATAATGCTTATTTAAATTTAATTAATTATATGAAATTGTTTGATTTCTCTAAAGAAGAATTAAAAAAGCAACTTATTGATTATGATATGTTTACTTTAGAAGAAGTAGAATATGCATTAGAAAAATATAATGGTGAATATGGAGAAAATATTTCATCTATGGAAAATAAATATAAAAAAGACTTAAATTTAATTGGCTATGATATTGATAATATCAACAATATAATTAATGAATTTAAATTAGATGAAATTAAGAAATATTTACTTAATAAAAAATATAACAATTTATTAGAATTTAAATTATCACCTTATTTTGTAACATCTAATATAGATAGATATCAGAATTATTATAATAAAAACAATTATAATGCATTAGAGGTTGTTTTATACGTTGAAATAGGAATAGATTATGATTTTTATACTCATATGAAAAAAGCAAATGTTAGTGATGGTAAGTTAATTTTAGTTAATAAATATAATTATCATGATAAAAATTATAATGCTAATTTGGAAAAATTAGGTAGCGGATATGGAAATGGCTCACTCAATAAAGAGGCTGCACAACATTTTAGAAAAATGGTTGATGATGCTAAAAAAGATGGAATTAAATTATGGAGTGTTTCTGCTTATAGAAGTTATTCAACACAAAAAATAATATATAATAGATATGTAAAAAATGATGGCGTTAAAAAAGCAGATACATATTCTGCAAGACCAGGGCATTCTGAACATAGTACTGGACTTGCAGTTGATATTAATACCGCGTCATCATCAAGACATTTTGAAAATACTAAAGAATATGCATGGCTTAAAGCAAATTCATATAAATATGGATTTATTGAAAGATATATGAAAGGTAAACAATTTATAACAGGTTATAAATTTGAACCATGGCATTTTAGATATTTTGGAGAAGAAGTGGCAACAAAATTATATGAAATGAATGTTACATATGAAGAATATCTTGTTATTACTAGATAAGAATAAACTTGAATGTTTATTCTTTTTTTGTATAATATTTTATGGGTGACATGTATGAAAGAAGAAAACTTTAAACTAAAATCAAAGTGTGATGAATTAAATATTGACGTGATGATGTTTATTCCTAAAAAAGTTAAAGGAATAATTCAATTTTCTCATGGTATGGTTGAACATAAAGAATATTATTATGACTTTATGAAATTCTTTACTAAAAAAGGTTATGTAACAATTATTAATGATCATAGAGGACATGGTAAAAGTGTTATAAGTGATGATGATTTAGGTTACATGAATGATGAAAAAGGAGAATATATAGTTGAAGATTTACATCAAATATCAGAATATGTTAAAAATAGATTCCCAAATAAAGAATTAATTTTATTTGGACACAGTATGGGCTCCTTGGTAGTACGTAAATATATTAAAAAATATGATTATAAAATTAGCAAATTAATAGTATGTGGATCACCTAGTATAAATCCTCTTGCCAAATTTGGAATCTTCCTATCAAAACTATATAGCAAGATTAGAGGAGAAAAATATAGAAGTAACTTTTTAAATAGTTTATCTGGATTGCCTATTGATAATAAAGATTGGTTATCAACAGATAAAGAATATGTTAATGAATATGTTAATGATAAATATTGTTCTTTTGTATTTACTACAAATGGATTTATTAATTTAACTAGTATGTTAAATGATGTGTATTCTAAAAATGGTTGGATATTGAAAAATAAAGATTTACCAATTTTATTTATTGCTGGTAGTGATGATCCAGTTATTAAAAATGAAAAATTATATTTAAAAAGTATTAATTATTTAAAAAATATTGGTTATTCTAATATAGAGTATAAATTATATGATGGAATGAGACATGCATTAATGTTTGAAACTAATAAAGAATTAATATATAATGATGTATTAGATTTTATAGAAAAAGATGGAAAAAAAGAATAATTTGTGTTAAAATACAATGTACTTAATTGAAAGGGGGATAATTATGTTAGAACTTAAGCATATAACTAAAGTATATAAAACAGCAGATTTAAAGCAAAAAGCTCTTAATGATGTAAATGTAAGTTTTAGAGAAAATGAATTTGCATCTATTTTAGGTCCCTCTGGAAGTGGTAAAACAACTCTTTTAAATATAATTGGTGGTCTTGATAAATATACAAATGGAGATTTAATTATAAATGGAATATCTACAAAGAAATATAAAGATTCTGATTGGGATAGTTATAGAAATCATAGAATAGGTTTTGTATTTCAAAATTATAATTTAATAACACATCAAAGTGTACTACAAAATGTAGTGCTTGCTTTGAAATTATCTGGAATATCTAAAAAAGAAGCAATTACGAGAGCAAAAAAATCATTAAAAGAAGTTGGTCTTGAAGCACACATGAATAAAAAACCTAATCAATTATCTGGAGGACAAATGCAAAGAGTTGCAATAGCAAGAGCTCTTGTAAATAATCCGGATATTTTACTTGCTGATGAGCCAACTGGTGCACTTGATTCTGAGACTAGTATTCAAATAATGAATTTGTTAAAGAAAATAGCATCTAATAAACTAGTTATAATGGTAACACATAATCCTGATTTAGCTAATGAATATTCTAATAGAATAATTACATTAAAAGATGGTAAGATTACTTCAGATACTAACCCTTTTAATACTTCTTTTAAAGAAAAAGAAGGTGGGAAAACTAGTAAAACAACCATGTCATTTTTAACTGCTTTATCTCTTTCATTTAATAATTTAATGACTAAAAAAGGAAGAACTGTTTTAGTTTCTTTAGCAGGTTCAATTGGAATAATTGGTATTGCTTTAATATTATCATTATCTACTGGTTTTCAAAATTATATAGATAAACTTCAAGAAGATACTTTATCTTCATATCCATTAACTATATATGAAGATAATGCTGACATGACTCAAATGTTATTATCTATGATGGGAAAACAAGAAGATGATGGAATTGAAGATGATAAAGTATATGAAAAACAATTTGTTTCTTCTATGTTTGGTAATGTAAGTAAAAATGATTTAAAGAATTTTAAAAAATATTTAGAAAATAATTATAAAACAGTTGAAGATGATATTACCTCAGTTCAATATGGATATAGTGTAAGTCCAATTATTTATTCAAAATATAATAAAAAATTAGTTAAATTAAATCCGAGTACATTATTTTCTTCATTTAGTAGTAGTATTTATTCTAATTATTCAAATATATATACTCAGATGAGTGATGATATTGATATGCTTAATGAAAACTTTGATGTACTTGCTGGATCATGGCCTAAAAATTATGATGAATTAATAATTGTATTATCGGAGCCTCATTCTGTAGCAGATATGATAGTTTATTATTTAGGACTTAGAGATCCTGAAGAATTAAATGATATAGTTAATAAAATGATGCAAGGTGAGTCAGTGAATATTAATAATGAACCATTTGAATTTACTTATGGTGATTTGATGGATGTTGATTTAAGACTTATTAATAATTCTGATATATATAAATATAATTCTAAATATAAAATATATGAAGATATGACAGATGACGAATCATATATGAAGAACTTATACGATAAAGCAATAAAGTTAAAAGTAGTTGGAGTAGTTTGCCCTAAAAATGAAGGAGCATCAATGGCACTTCAGCAAGGTATAGCATACACTTCTAGTTTAACTAAATATATTATAGATAATTCTAAAAATACTGAAATAGTTAAAAAGCAATTAAATAATAAAAAAATAGATGTATTTTCTAATACAGATTTCGATAGTAAAGAAAATAAATCTAATCTAGATTTTGAAGATTTAATTAAAGTAGATAAAGATAAATTATCAAGTGCATTTAATATTAAAATAGATGAAAATGATATTAAAAATACAACATCTAATTATATGAATGAAATATCTTCATCTATTACTGCTGATACTAGTCCTGCTAAAGAAGATTTTGATAATAATTTAAAAGAAATTGCAACATCTTTAATGAATGATTATATTGAAAATCCAAAAGAAGTATCTGAATATAATATTCCAATAATATATAATGATGATGTTGATTCAATTGTAAATGAATACATGAAGAGTGATAAAGTTACTAACATTTTATCTAATTTAGAAAATAAATATGTAGTGCCTTCTAATATATTTGAAAACACATATTCAAGTTTAATTTCTGGAATGTTAAAAGGATATATATCAGTTTATAATACTAAAGATAAAACTTATACAAAGGATGAATCAAATCCTGGGGCACTAATTATGAATGCTATAGTAGAAGCAACAGTAAATAGTTTTATAAAACAAGCAATAGTTCAAACTTCTTCTTCTAAAATGGCAGAAAAAATGACTGAAGCAGTAATGCAAAAAGATATATTAACTAAAGTTGGTGAATTATCTGGAAAATTAATGAGTAGTTTGGGAAGTGCATTTAATGTTGATCCTGCTAAGATAGCATCTGCATTTAAATTTGATTTATCTGAAGATGAACTTAAACGTATAATGAGTGCAATGACAAAAAGTAGTGGCGGAAATGCCAATGCTAACTTAGTAACACTTGGATACCAAGATATAGATGAACCTAGTTCTATAGCATTTTATTTTAAGAGTTTTGATTCAAAAGAAAATGTAATTGATTTTATAGATAAATATAACAAAAAAATGGAGAAAAGCGAATCAGAAGATAAAGTAATTAATTATACAGATACAACTGGTATACTTATGGGTTCAGTTAAAAAGATAGTTAATAGTGTTAGTTATGTCTTAATAGCATTTGTTTCTATATCATTAATTGTTTCATCAATAATGATTGGTATTATTACTTATATTTCTGTAATTGAAAGAACAAAAGAAATTGGTATTTTAAGAGCAATCGGAGCATCAAAAAGAAATATATCTTCGATATTTAATGCAGAGACATTTATTATTGGACTACTTTCGGGCGTTATTGGAATCGGTATAACAATATCATTAATACCTATAATTAATTTTGTAATTCATAAATATACAGATAATATGAATATAAATGCTACTATATCTATTATGGCATCAATTATATTAATAATTTTAAGTATAGTACTTACATTGATTGGTGGATTAATACCATCAAGAAAAGCAGCAAAGAAAGATCCAGTAGAGGCATTAAGAAGCGAGTAAAATCGCTTTTTATTTGCAGTAAAATGTATGTAAAATCTTTGTATCTGATTTACACCTATCAAATATATTTGATAAAATAATAATATGAATAGTATAGGAAACAAAATTGAAACTAATGCAGATGATATTATCAAAGATAATAATTTTTTGTTTGCAGCTTATCAAAATAGATTAAATTTAAGATTAGTACATATATTTGAAAAATATAAAATACCTGTTAATAGAAAAATAATTAATAAAAATATAGAAGAAAATTTAGTTAATAGCTTATATGAAATTAATAGTAGTGTTATATATAAATATGTGCGTATGCTTAAAAATTATGAATCTATTATTTTTAGTTATGTTGAAAAAAATGAAGATACAAAAGTTATAAAACAAGCCACTATGATGTTTGTAAAAAGAATATCTTCTAAAAATAAAACAGTTGTACCTCCAAGTATTATGAATAATTTTCTTGAGATAATGAACTCAATGGTTTTTGTATATGATAATTATAATCTTAATTTAGATGTGGCAGCTAGAATAAAAGCAGATACAAAAGAAATAATAGATGAATTTAATAGAAATAATTATAATTTTGTAATTGAGTCAATTAATAGCATAATTAAAAATATAATTAATAATATTTAATTGAGTTTTAATATTTTTTAATGTAAAATAATCATATAAGGACGTGATAATATGGGCGTTTATAATATAGTAAAAGATTTCAAAAGAAAATATCCAGGAACAGTTGCATTTAGATTAAAAAAGCATGCTGAAATAGTTGAAAAGCATTTAAATCCAAATGAAAGAGTTTTATTTGCTTTTTGTGGTCAAAAGAATGTTCCATCATTAATGTTTGTTAATTCATGCGTAGTTGCTTTAACAAACAAAAGAATAATGATTGGACAAAAGAGATTATTTTGGGGATATTTTTTTACTGCAGTAACTCCTGATATGTATAATGACTTAAAGGTAAGAAAAGGACTTATATGGAGTGATGTAGAAATAGATACAATAAAAGAAAATATATATATATCAAATTTATCTCCAGATGGCGCTATAGCAATAGAGACAAGTATTACAGAATTTATGATGAAGGAAAAGAAAAAATATGCTAAAAAAACTAAGTAGTATAACTATTTTCTTTTTTTTGTTTATGTTCAGTGTAAATGCATCTGATTTGAAATTAAGTAGTGAAAAATACATTCTATATAATTTAGATAATAATGCTATTTTAGAAGAACATAATTCTAATGATAAAACTCAAATAGCAAGTTTAACTAAAATAATGACTACTATTGTTGCAATAGAGAATATAGAAGATTTTAATAAAAAAGTAACAATTAAAAAAGAAATGTTAGATGGCCTTACATGGGATATAGCAAAAGTGGGTTTTAAGGTGGGTGAAACATATACTTACAATGATCTTTTATATGCAGCAATTCTCCCAAGTGCAGCAGATGCAGTGAATGCTCTTGCTATATCAATAAGTGGTAGCTATGATAAATATCTAAAACTTATGAATGATAAAGCAATAGAATTAAGTCTTAATAATACTCATTATTCAAATGTAATAGGTCTTACTGATGAAGATAATTATAGTAGTGCTTATGATATTTCTAAGTTATTAGAGTATGCTTTAAATAACAAAAAATTTAAAGAAATATTTACTACAAAAAGTTATACATTAACAAGCGGTAAAACTGTTAAAGCAACTGTATCAAAATACGATAATAAATATATAATTGGATCAAAAACAGGTTATACTTCTAAAGCAGGTAGATGCCTTGCTTCAATTTCTGATGTAAATGGTGCTCATTTATTAATGGTAACACTTAATAATTATAATAAAGATGCAACATATATAAATGAAACAATAGAGGCATATAAATATTATGATGAAAATTATTCATTAAAAGATATAATAAATGAAGAAGATATAATCACTACTATTAAAACGAAATATTCAAAAAATAAAACATACATTATTAAAGTAGATAAAACATATTATTATTACTTAGAGAATAGTTTTGACAAAGATGGTCTTATATATAATTATTCAGGAATAGATGAGATATCTGCTTTTGATAAAAAAGATAAATTTTTAGGAACAGTTAAAATATATAAAGGTGAAAAATTATTAAATGAAATAGATATTAAATATGATGGATCATTAAAAGTTAATATATTTGGGATAGTATTTAGAATATTCTATATAACATTAATACTAGTATTTATTACTTTTATTGCTTTATTAAAATTTAAAAAAATAAAGATAAAATGGGTTTAATATATTATTAAACTCTTTTTTTTGATATAATATGTCTCGGAGTGATGAGGTATGAGAACACCTAATATGTTAGAAGCTAAAAAAAGAAATCAAAGCAAAGTAGAATATACTAACTATAATAATAATTTAGAAAGTTTTGGAAAAGGTAAAAAATTCTATGTTAGAACTTATGGTTGTCAAATGAATGAGCATGACTCTGAAAAAATAAGAGGTATGCTTTTAAGTGTGGGATTTGAAAATGCAGATGATATTAATGATGCAGATATAATAATATTAAATACTTGTGCTATTAGAGAAAATGCTCATGATAAGGTCTTTGGTTATTTAGGTGTTTTAAAACATATGAAGAAAAGTAAAAAAGATTTACTTATTGGAATATGTGGATGTATGGCACAAGAAGAAGTTGTTATAGATAACATATTAAATAAATATAAACAAGTGGATTTTGTATGTGGAACTCATAACTTAGATAATTTGCTTTCTATAATTAAAGAAAAAATTGATACAAAGAAAAGACAAATAGAAGTTCTTAGCTATGAGGGGGACGTTGTTGAAAATGTACCAGTTTCAAGAGATAGTAAATATAGTGCTTGGGTAGATATAATTTATGGATGTGATAAGTTCTGTACTTATTGTATAGTACCATATACTAGAGGGACACAAAGGAGTAGACATCATGAAGATATAGTGAATGAAGTTAAAGAGTTAGTTAAAAATGGATATAAAGAAGTAACTTTACTTGGTCAAAATGTAAACGCTTATGGAAAAGATTTATATAAAGATTATACACTTGCAAATTTACTTTCTGATGTTGCTGATACTGGTATTGAAAGATTAAGATTTGTAACTTCTCATCCATGGGATTTTACAGAAGAAATGGTTGATGTTATTGCAAATAGAGATAATGTAATGCCATATATTCACTTACCACTTCAATCAGGAAGTAATAAAATATTAAAATTAATGAATAGAAGATATACTAGTGAAGAATATTTAAAACTATATAATTTAATTCGTTCAAAAGTAAAAGATTCAAGTGTAACAACTGATATTATCGTAGGTTTCCCTGGCGAAACAGAAGAAGACTTTGAAGAAACGTTAAAATTAGTAAATGAATGTAAGTTTGATGGAGCATTTACATTTGCATTTAGCCCTCGCGAAAATACTCCAGCAGCATTAATGAAAGAAACAGTAAGTGAAGAAGTTAAAATGGATAGACTTCATAGATTAAATGAAGTAGTTAATAAATATAGTAATGAGGCTAATCAAAGAATGCTTAATAAAATAGTTAAATGTTTAGTAATATCACCAAGTGAAAAGGATAAAAATAAAGTATGTGGATATACTGAAAATATGAAACTAGTAAATATTATTGGACCAAAATCATTAATTGGAAAAATAGTTAACGTTAAAATAACTGATGCTAAGAGTTTTTCATTGGATGGAGAATATATTAAAGAAGACTAGTTCTTCTTTTTATTTGGTTATAAATATTGTATAATTGTATATGAGAATAGGGTGATTGTATTATGAAAAAATTTCTTATTTTTATGATAGTATTATTGCTTGCTATAGGATTTACAGGTTTTGCTATAAAAAAAGGTTATCTAAAAAAAGAAGAAGTAAAATATGTCACTTTTAGCTATGATGATGGAATATATGAAAATTACAAATGTAAAATAAAAGAAAGTAAGATTAATTGTATGGTAATTGAACCTTCTAATCCTAAAGCAGAATTTATGGGATGGTATGATTCTGATGATAATAAAGTAGATATAGAAGGAGACTTTACAGAAGAAGTAACATTACATCCTAGATATTTAACCGATACAATAGCTGAGAAAGCAAAAAAAACAGAAAAGAAACACATTATTACATTCAATATGAATGGTGGAATAGGTAATATTAGTAAAATAGAAGTAGAATATGAAGGACAACTTTATGCTTTAAAAAAACTACCAACAAGAAGTGGTTATACTTTTTTAGGCTTTTATGATAATAAAGATTATAATAAAGGGAAACAATACTATAATGAAAATGGAGAAAGTATAAGAAATTTTGATAAAGCAAGTAATACAACATTATATGCTGGATGGAGTAAAGATGTAGTGAAAGAAATAGATACTCCAGTGTCAGAAATAATTGAAGAACCGGTTGAAGAAGAAACAAATGAATACAAAATCACTTTTAATTCTAATGGTGGAACTGGTGGACAAAGTGGCTCAATAACAAATTTGTATGGAGAAAGTTTACCAGAAATTGAGACAAAAAAGCCTGTAAAAAATGGGTATGATTTTATGGGATGGTATGACAATGCTAACTGGACAAAAGGAACACAATATTATAATAAAAATGGAATAAGTGTACGAAAATATTATAAAAAGAATGATTTAATATTGTATGCAGGCTGGGAAGAAGAACAGGTTGTAATACCCGAGCCAATACCCGAACCAGAACCTATGGCAGAAGAAGCAAAATATACAGTATCTTTTGATGCAAATCATGGCTCTGGTGGTCAAAGTACTCCAGTAATAGTAAAATATGGTGAATCTATGCCAAGCATTGCCAAAAGAGCACCAACTAGAAATGATTATACATTTATGGGATGGTATGATAATCCTGATTGGACAAAAGGCACAGGATATTATAAAGCAGATGGAAGTAGTGCAAGAACTTATAATAAAAAAGAAAATATAAAATTATATGCAGGATGGGAAAAGAAAGAAGCAAAAATAACAACATATACAGTTGCATTTAATGCAAATGGTGGAACAGGCGGACAAAGTGTATCTGTTAAAGCAACATATGGAAGTGCAATGCCAACAATAAGTACAACAGCACCAACTCGCATCGGATATTCATTTATGGGATGGTATGATAATAGTGATTATACAAAAGGAACTCAGTATTATACAAAATCATGTGTTAGTGCTAAGAATTTTGATAAGAAAAGTGCAGTAACATTATATGCAGGGTGGAAAGCAAATATATTTAATGTAGCATATAATGCAAATGGAGGTACAGGTACAACATCAAGTCAAACATGTACATATGATGGAATTTGTACATTAAAAGCAAATGCTTTTCGAAAATCAGGTTACACATTCATAGGATGGAAAAAAGATAATACTGGAACAACAATTGCTGCATCTTCAAGCATAAAAAATGTAGTTTCAAGTGGAACAGTAACATATTATGCTCAGTGGGCCGTGGTTAAATATACAGTTGCATTTAATGCAAATGGTGGAACAGGCGGACAAAGTGTATCTGTTAAAGCAACATATGGAAGTGCAATGCCAACAATAAGTACAACAGCACCAACTCGCATCGGATATTCATTTATGGGATGGTATGATAATAGTGATTATACAAAAGGAACTCAGTATTATACAAAATCATGTGTTAGTGCTAAGAATTTTGATAAGAAAAGTGCAGTAACATTATATGCAGGGTGGAAAGCAAATATATTTAATGTAGCATATAATGCAAATGGAGGTACAGGTACAACATCAAGTCAAACATGTACATATGATGGAATTTGTACATTAAAAGCAAATGCTTTTCGAAAATCAGGTTACACATTCATAGGATGGAAAAAAGATAATACTGGAACAACAATTGCTGCATCTTCAAGCATAAAAAATGTAGTTTCAAGTGGAACAGTAACATATTATGCTCAGTGGGAAGCAAGATCATATATGGTTTCATTTAATGCAAATGGTGGAACAGGTGGGCAAAGCACAAATGTTACTGCCACTCCAGACAAAGCAATGCCAGCAATAAGTACAACAGCACCAACAAAAACTGGGTATACATTCATGGGTTGGTATGATAATTCGAATTATACAAAAGGAACTCAGTATTATACTAAAACTGGTGCTAGTGCCAGAAACTTTAATAAAACAAGTAATATTACATTATATGCTGGATGGAAGGCAAAAACATTCACAGCAAGTTTTGATTTAAATAATGGAACTGGAACTAAACCAAGTAATGTGACAGTAACATACGATTCAGCAATGCCAAAACTAAATTCAACGACTCCTTCAAGAAGCGGGTATACTTTTAAAGGATGGTATGATAAAAATGATTATACAAAAGGTCATAAGTATTATAATATTGATGGGACTAGTGCTAGACCATATGATAAAGTTGCTGATATAACGTTATATGCAGGTTGGGAACAGAATAAAGTTACAACTTATACTGTAACATTCAATAAAAATGGTGGATCTGGTGGACAAAGTGTTTCTGTTAAAGCAACATATGGAAGTGCAATGCCAACAATAAGTACAATAGCGCCAACCAAAAGCGATCATATATTTTTAGGATGGTACGATAACAAAAACTTTAAAACTGGTATTCAATACTACACATCAGACGGAAAGAGTGCTAGAAAATATGATGTTAAAGGAGATATAACTTTATATGCTGGTTGGTTAGCAGCAGATACATTTATTGTTAAGTATAATTGTAATGGTGGAACTGGAACAATTGAGAGCGATACATTCAAAAAAGGAAATATTTTTGTTCCAAAAGTAAATACATGTACTAAAGAGGGATATAATTTTGAAAAATGGTCTCCATATAAAACAGCAATAAACTCTGTTAACTGGACATTTAAAAATATAGACAATTATGCTGAAAATGGTAAATATAGTATTAAGAATAATATAATAACTCTTTACGCAAGGTGGATAGAAAAGAAAACATCTACAGGAACGCAGAAATTAAAGCTAACTTCAAAAACATTAGTTGATGATTGTGCTCAAGTAATTGGTACGAGAAATTGGAATTATAATGGTAAATATGATATTTACTGTAAATATGAAAGCCCCACATTGAAGTATTATATTGAAAGGCCATATCAAGCTAATATGAGCAATTATAATTCTATTGCAAATAAAGGAATTATTATTACGCAAATATGGATAAAAGACTTTGCAAAGCAATTGAAGGTTGCAATATCACCTGTCGATTCAAATTATCGAGATGGTAGACGTAAAACTTGGAGGCCAGATGAAATAATTGAAAATGAAATAAAAACTAAGAAGTATAGTACTAAAGGATTATTTGGCGTAAATGCAAGCCCAATGGTTAGTGATAAATTTTATACTAAGGCACCAATGTCTTGGAGAAATAGTCCTGCACTTGAATATTGGAAAAATAATGGAGAAGTGTTACGTAATGCTATAGATGATAGTTATTCTAAAGCATTAAGTACTAAAATTGTATATGGCATTTCTAAAGATGGAGAATTTAAGCATTATAAAATGAGTAGAGATGATAGTAAAAAAGTTAGAGTTGCTATTAACAATAGAATAGCTGAATATATTGAAAATGATGGTATTAAAGATACATTTACATGGAGACCAATATTAATTGATAGTGGTGTTAAAACAGATTCTAATAGTGAAACCGGACAAATACATGGCTTTTGCCAAATAGATAAAAATAATTATGTTGTCATTACTACAATGGTTCCACCTAATAGAGATGCCAGAGAACAAAGCCGTATGAGAGCAAATAATCCAACTTCTTCTTCATTTATGCAAGACAAAATGCTTGAGTATGGTTGTCAATATGGTGTACTATTTGATGGGGGAGGCTCTATAGCAACATTTTCAAAGAAAAATACAGCTGATTCTTTTGTGGGACCAGGATATGCACATGACTATAGGACTGGAGCAGATGTATTATATTTTGTAGAACAATAAAAAAGAATTGATATCAATTCTTTTTTTGTTTACACTAAAAATTGACATTTTATTAACAATTTATTATATTGTTATTAGAGGTAAGTATTATGAGAAGATTGTATATTGATTTTGATGGAGTTGTACTAGATGATATCCCACCACTATATGAAAAACTTGGAATAGATAAGGGTGGAATTGATAACGGAAGCGCAGAAGAAAAGATACAGAAATTTGCTAATTTTGATTATAGAGAAGTTGTTAATGATAAATATATATTAAATGATTCTGTTAATTGTATTAATAAACTACTTAAAAGTAAAAAATTTGAAATAAGTTTTCTTTCTCATGTTCATTCATTGGATGAAGCAATTGTAAAAGTTAAATACTTACGTCGTCATTTTAAAGATGATATAACTATTATTATTGTTCCTGGAAAGATATCTAAAACAAAAATGGTACATAGTGAAGGCGCTATACTTGTTGATGATTTTTCTAGTAATTTAAGGGAATGGAAAGAAGCAGGTGGTATACCTGTTAGGTTTAATAATGAACTTGAATCTAAAGGATTTAAAGTTATTAATAGATTAGATTCGTTACTTGATATGTTTGATGAAGATGGTAATGAAATATGTTAAAAATAGAATGTATAGTTAATGGTGACTTAGAAGAAAATTGTTATATTATACATAATAACAAATGTGCTTTAATTATTGATCCTGGTGATGAAGGGAAAAGAATAATAAAGAAAATAGATACTCTCAAATTAAAAGTATTAGGAATTTTAATTACTCATTATCATTTTGATCATATTGGAGCGTTAGATGAAATAAAAGAAAAATATAAATCTGCTATAATATATGATTATAAAAGTTCTACTCATAATGAGATAGAATGTTTTAAATTTAAAAAAATAAATAATTTTGGACATACTATGGATAGTTGTTCTTTTCTGTTTGAAAGAGAAAATATTATGTTTACCGGAGATTTTGTGTTTTATGAATCAATAGGTAATTATATTGAAGAAAATGAAATTATAATGTTTAATAGTTTAAAAGAATTTGTAAAATTAAAAGATGATATTAAAATATATCCAGGACATGGTCTTAGTAGTAGTGTTGGATTTGAAAAAAGAAATAATTATTTCTTAAGAGGTATTTAATGTTAGCAAGTGTAATTATTGAATATTCTGTAAAATCACTTAATAAAGTTTTTGATTATATTATTCCAAAAGATTTATCTAATATTATTAAAATTGGACACAAAGTAATAGTGCCTTTTGGATGTTCTACAGTTGAAGGATTTGTATTAAAGATACATGATAATTTAGATAAATCATTAGAATATAGAGAAATAATAAAAATACAAGAAAGTGATTTTTATTTAAATGAAGAATTACTCAAATTAGGTAAATATATGAGTGACTTTTTATTATGCAATTTGATATCTTGCTATCAAGTCATGCTTCCTAAAGCTTTAAAAGCATCATTAAAGACTAATATTAATAGGAAATATGAAACTAAAGTATATTTAAACAAAGATGTAGATGTTAATGAATATATTTTAACTCATAAAAGAAATACAAAAGAAATAGAAATATTAAATATATTAAAAGAAGGTTCTCATTTAAAAAAAGAATTTACTTCTTCAATTAATAAACTAATAGAAAAAGGAATTGTAATATCTGAAACATATGAAATTAATAGAGTGGTAGAATCACTTGAAGATAAAAAAGAAATAATATTAACTGATAATCAAATGTCTGCAGTAAAAGAAATATTAAATAGTAAAGATGATAAATATTTATTATATGGAGTAACTGGTAGTGGTAAGACAGAGGTTTATATTGAACTATTAAGAAATGTATTAAAAGAAAACAAAACAGGCATTGTTCTTGTACCAGAAATATCATTAACACCTCAAATAGTAGCAAGATTTAAAGGAGTGTTTGGTGATAGTATAGCAGTATTTCATAGTTCACTTAGTGAAGGTGAAAAGTATGATGAATATAGAAGAATAATGAATGGTGAAGTATCTTTAGTAGTTGGTGCTAGAAGTGCAATATTCGCACCACTTAAAAATATTGGATTAATTATAATTGATGAATGTCAAAGTAGTACATATAAACAAGAATCAACACCCAAATATAATGCAATAGATATTGCATTTAAAAGAAGTGAATATAATAATGCTAAAGTTGTTCTTGGAAGTGCAACTCCTTTATTAGAACAATACGCAAGAGCTAAAAAAGGAGTATATCATTTAATAAAATTAGATTCAAGAATTAGTGGAAGATTTCCATCATTTGAAATAGTTGATATGAATAATGAATCTAAAAAACATAATTATATTATTAGTGATAAATTAGATTTAGAAATAAATAAATCCTTATCTAGAGGTGAACAAGTAATTCTTTTGTTAAATAGAAGAGGATATTCAACATTTTTAAGTTGTACTAATTGTGGATATGTATATAAATGTCCTAATTGTGATATATCACTAATTTATCATAAAAGTAGTGATTCTTATTCGTGCCATTATTGTGGATATAAATGTAAGAGTAGTTTAATATGTCCAAAATGTCATGAAGAAGCCATCAAAGATTTAGGACTTGGAACAGAAAAATTAGAATCTATTTTGGAAAAGAAATATAACGTTAAAGTGTTAAGAATGGATGCAGATACTACTAGTACTAAAAATGCTCATCAAAAACTAATAAGTGAGTTTTCTAGTGGCAATTATAGTATTCTTGTTGGTACTCAAATGATATCTAAAGGACTTAATTTTGAAAATGTAAGTTTAGTTGGAATAATTAATTCTGATGCATCTTTATCTATACCTGATTTTAGAAGTGCTGAAAAAACATACGAGCTATTGAGTCAAACATCTGGAAGAGTTGGAAGATTTAATTTACCTGGTAAAGTCATAATACAAACATATAATCCAACTAATTATGTATATAAAAGTGTTATTAAAAATGATTTTGATTCATTCTTTAATTATGAAATGAATATAAGACACAAGTTAATGTATCCTCCATATTATTATATTTGTTCTATATTAATAACAAGTAGTACTTTTGAGAATGCATCAATTGGAGCTAACAAAGTTAAAAAATATTTAGATACTCTTTTGGATGAATCATATATTGTACTTGGCCCTTCTGTTTCATCAATAGTAAAGCTTAATAATAAATATAGATTTAATATAATGATTAAATATAAAGAATTAGATAAATTATTAGAATCTTTAAAAGAGTTAAATGATATAAATATTAAAGGGGTAAATGTTGATATAAATTTAAATATTTAATATAATTAGGACGTGATAAATATGAAAGATAAAAAAGTTATTTTTATGGGTACGCCTGAATTTAGTGTTCCAGTACTTGAAATGTTAATTGAAAATACTAATGTTATTATGGTTGTAACTCAACCTGATAAAGAAGTGGGAAGACATAAGGAAATGAAAGCATCTCCAGTAAAAGAATGTGCATTAAAAAATGGAATTGAAGTATATCAACCTGAAAAGATTAAAAAAGAGTTTGAATATATATTAAGCAAAAATCCAGATATTATAATTACTTGTGCATATGGTCAAATTATACCTGTTGAGTTGTTAGAAACTCCAAAATATAAAGCAATTAATGTACACGCATCATTACTTCCTAAACTAAGAGGTGGAAGCCCTCTACATAGAGCTATAATAAATGGCTATACTGAAACGGGTATAACTATTATGTATATGGCTCCAGGTATGGATGATGGAGATATTATCAAACAAGAAAGTATTAAAATTAATGATACAGATAATGTTGGTATAATTCATGATAAACTAAGTATTTTAGGAAGAAATTTATTACTAAAAACATTACCAGATATATTTGATGGTAATATAACTAGGACTAAACAAGATGAAAATGAAGTAACTTTTGCATATAACATTAAAAGAGAAGAAGAATTAATAGATTTTAATAAAACAGCTAAAGAAGTATATAACCAAATAAGAGGAATGTATCCATTTCCAGTAGCATATACAAATTTAGATGATAACATTTTAAAAGTATGTGAATCTAAAATTGGTACATTATCAAATGGTATTCCTGGTCAAATAATTAAAGTGTATAAAGATGGACTTGGAGTAATGTGCAAAGATAAAGAAATAATAATTACAAGAGTAAAACCAAGCGGCAAAAAAGAAATGAATATAAAAGATTTCTTAAATGGTAAAAAGAATCTTAAACTAGAGGGGAAAATATTATGTTAAAAAAAGAGAATAATAAGAATTATATTTATATTGCATTATTTATTTTTATGCTTGTATTTATTATTCTTTTTAGAACTAATAAAACAGAATTTAAATATAGAAGCAACGAAGATGTAAAAGAAATAATTATTAAGAATATTAATAAAATAACAGATAATTATAGTTTGGGGATAGAATTACATAAAAATAAAGAAGAATATAAACTTGAATATATGTCTGATTCAAAAATAAAGATGTATTCTAGTGATGTTTTCCCTGTTACAGGCTATTTAATTTATAATAATAATTATTATAAATTAAATAATGATAAATTAGAAAAAACAAAATTAATTGAAATTAACAAAGTATTTAATGAAAAACTTTATAATATGGAATTAATTAAAAATATAACAAATTATTGTGAAGTTAAGAATAAAAGTTTAATTAGAGCAAATTGTAGCGTTGATTTAAAGAATTTTTTTGAAGAGTATAATAAATTATATAATACTAATATTTCTATAACTGAGGATAGTATTTTAGACATCGAATATTTGTATGATGAAACTAGAATCAAAAGTATTATAATAAATTATAGTAATGTTATTAATCTTATAGAAAATACCAATGATAAAGTAATATATGATATTGATATTACTGATATAAATAAAAATGATTTTTCTGAATATATATCATATATAGAAAAAATTAACTAGTTTTGTCGAAACAAATGAAATACTTATTTATAAGTGATAACATATAAATGGAGGTGTTATATAGAGAATATAAATGAGTATTTTAAAAAGTTGGATGAAGAATTAAATATGTGTATTTTAAATTATATAAGCAAACCTTAGGTTTGCTCTTTTATTGACAAAAAATGGCATAAGAGGTAAAATTAGACTGGAAGAGAGGCTAAGAAGATGTACGAAGATAAAAGTTTTCTAACCGCAAGAGAAATACTTGAAAAAGATTTTCCACTTGCACCAAAAGGATATGAACCACAGGAGGTAGATCAGTTTTTAGATTTAGTAATTAAAGATTATGTTGAATTTGATAATGCTAAAAAAAGATTATTAAATGAGATTAAATTATTAGAAACTGATAATGCAAAATTGAAATCTGAAATAAGAAATTTAAAGGCATCTCTTGAAATAGCCAACTCTAATAAAAGTGTCACTAATGTTGATTTATTAAAGAGAATTAGTGACTTAGAAAAAGTTGTTTATGGAGAAGAATAATTTTTTAGACAAACGCTATTAATAATTACATATAATTATTAGTAGAGGAAAGTCCATGCTCACTCATTCTGAGATGAATGAAAATGTTCGTGCCAAGGAAAAAAATAACCTTGGGTAGTACTTAGTACTAACGGCGGTGAAGTAATCAAGAACTGATTATGTTAACCATAAAGTGCCATAGAGACGAGATAATTAGGAATAATTATTGTGGAACGCGGTAAACCCCACGAGTGAGAAACCCAAATTTGGTAGGGGAGCTCTTACAAATGAAATGAAATGAGTAAGGGAAGAGGAAGCTCTTAGATAAATGTTTGTCACCCATTCGGGTACAGAACATGGCTTATTAAAAATTATTATTAATAGGAGAATTAAAGTGAAAGAAATAGGAGAAAGTTTCAGAAATGCAAGAGAAACTATTGGTATTTCTAAAGAAGAGGTAGTAAAAGATTTAAATATAACTGAAAGTCAATTAGATAATTTAGAAGATGGAAATGTAAACGCTTTTAAAGATGTTTTTTTTCTAAAAGAAATGATTAGAAAATATTCAAGATATTTAAATTTAGATGAAGAAGCTAATATTGATAAATTTAATGATTTTATATTTAGTTATACTTCAAAAATACCTGTTGATGAAATACTTGAGCAAACGAGAGAAATCAATATTTTAGAAAGTCAAAATAATGAAAATAAAATAGTTTCACCATATACTGTTAAGAAAAAGAGTAGTTCTAATAAAATGACAATAATATTTACTGTTATTGTGGTTATTATTGTTATATTGATTTTATTTCTAATAAAATATATAACAGATAAACATGTTAATAAGAATAGTATTAATTATAATATAGTTGAAAGGAGCATTATTTAAGATGAATATTCCTAACAAAATAACAATTTGTAGAATTGCATTATCAGTATTACTTTTGATAATTATGGTTTTTCCAATAGATAAGATTGGAATTAGTTTTCCAGAATTTCAATTAGCAGGAAAACTAATTATCGATAGTAAATATCTAATTTGTGGTGTTATATTCTTAATTGCATCTTTGACTGACTTTTTAGATGGACATTTAGCTCGTAAATATAATATGGTAACTGATATGGGTAAAGTATTAGATGCTATAGCAGATAAAATTCTAGTAAATGGTGTTTTAATTATTCTTGCAGTAGAAGGATTTATTCCAACAATTATACCGATTATTATAGTATCTAGAGATATTATTGTTGATTCAATTAAGATGGTAGCAGGACGTAAATCTGGTGCGGTTGGAGCATCTAAGGCAGGTAAAGTTAAAACAGCATGTATGTTAACTGGAATTGTACTTTTATTCTTCTATGACTTACCATTCTCATTAATGAATGTACATGTATCAAAAGTAATAATTATTATTGCAACAATTTTATCTATTATTAGTGGAATACAATATTATACTAAGAATAAAAAATACTTAACTGATAATATGTAAAAAAACATAAAATTAAATTTTCACACAATAAAAATGCCAATTATTCAATAATAAAAGGTATTTTTTTTTATAAAATTTAATTATGAAAAACATATAAATCTAATAATTAAATTATTAGCAAACTTTTGTTTGCAAAAAAGTGTTGACAAAGCATATCTTTTGTTTTACAATTAAATTATCGAAGGAGAATACGTATGAAAAAAGACAAAGACAAAACATTAGATCAAGTACTAGCTGATATCGAAAAACAATTCGGTAAAGGCGCTATTATGAAATTAGGAGAAAAAGGAGTTAGAAATATAGATGTAGTATCAAGTGGTTCACTTGCACTAGATCAAGCCTTAGGTGTTGGAGGTTATCCAAAAGGAAGAATTATTGAAATATTTGGACCTGAATCAAGTGGTAAAACTACGATTGCATTACATGCAATTGCTGAAGTTCAAAAACTTGGAGGAAGAGCAGCATTTATTGATGCAGAGCATGCTCTAGATCCTGTATATGCTAAGAAATTAGGTGTTGACACAGATGAACTATTATTAAGTCAACCTGATACTGGGGAACAAGCATTAGAAATAGTTGAGGCATTAGTAAGAAGTGGAGCAATGAGTATAATCGTAGTTGACTCTGTAGCCGCTTTAGTTCCACAAGCTGAAATTGAGGGTGAAATGGGAGACTCTCATGTTGGACTTCAAGCAAGATTAATGTCACAAGCACTTAGAAAATTAAGTGGTATTGTTAATAAAACTAATACTATTTGTATATTTATTAATCAATTAAGAGAAAAAGTTGGAATTATGTTTGGAAACCCTGAAACAACTCCTGGAGGAAGAGCATTAAAATTCTATTCAACAGTTAGACTTGATGTTAGACGTGGAGAACAAATTAAAGTAAATGGCGATGTTCTTGGAAATAAAACAATTATTAAAGTAGTTAAAAATAAAGTAGCACCTCCATTCAAAACTGCAGAAGTAGAAATAATGTATGGTGAAGGTATTTCAAAAGAAGGAGAAGTTGTAGATATTGCTTCTAATATGGGAATAATTGATAAGAGTGGTGCATGGTTTAGCTATAAAGGTGAAAAAATTGGTCAAGGAAAAGAAAATGTAAAATTAGTATTTAAAAATAATCCTGAACTTTATAAAGAAATTGAGGAAAAAGTAAGAACAGATATGTTCGGCAGCGAAAAAGAAAGCAAAGCAAAAAAAGGTGAAAATAAAGAAGAAGAGTAATTCTTCTTTTTTAAATGAATAAAATATGATAATATATAGTAGTAGAGGTGAAAAATATGTCATTAAAAGTATATAATACATTTACACGTGAAAAAGAAGAATTTATTCCTTTACATGGAAATAATGTTGGAATGTATGTGTGTGGGCCAACTGTATATGGTTATCCTCATTTAGGTCATGCAAAAAGTTATATTAGTTTTGACACTGTTTATAGATATTTAAAGTTCAAAGAATATAATGTTAAATATGTTCAAAATATAACTGATGTTGGACACCTCCTAAAAGATGCAGATGAAGGTGAATCTAAAATTGAAAAACAAGCAAAGATTGAACAGTTAGATCCATATCAAATAGCATATAAATATGAACTAGCATATTTTAATGACATGGAGAAACTAAATATATTAAAACCAGATATTTCTTGTAGGGCAACAGGTCATATAATCGAAATAATTGATATGATTAAAACTTTGGTTGATAAAGGATATGCATATGTAACTGAAAATAACAATGTATATTATGATGTTAGTAAATTTAAAGAATATGGTAAACTATCTAATAGAAATCTTGATGATACAGTTAGTGGTGAAAGAATAAATGTTGCTGATGACAAAAAAAGACCAGAAGATTTTGCCTTATGGAAAAGTGCTGATGAAACTCATTTAATGCATTGGCCAAGTCCATGGGGAGAAGGATACCCTGGATGGCATATAGAATGTTCTGTTATGTCAAAAAAATATCTTGGTGAAACTTTTGATATTCATGGTGGTGGAGTAGATAATATGTTTCCTCATCATGAATGTGAAATCGCACAAAGTGAAGCAGCTAATGGAGTACCATTTGTTAAATACTTTATGCATAATAATCTAGTAACTGTTAATGGTCAAAAAATGGGTAAATCACTTGGAAATTCAATGTTCTTAAAAGATATATTTAATATATATGATCCATTAGTAATTAGATTTTATACATTACTTTCACATTATAGAAGACCTACAGATTTTGATGATACAAAAATAAATGAAGCAAAAGATAATTATGAATCAATAGTAAGAGCTGTTTCTAAATTATCTAATTTGAATAGTGAATTTACTGAAGATAAAGAAATAATTGATATTAAAAATAAATTCTTAGAGGCTATGGATGATGACTTTAATACTAGTCTTGCTATTAGTTATGTATATGAACTTGTTAAATTAATAAATACTACTAATGATGAAAATAAACTTAAAAATATTAAATCAGTATTTGAAACAGTAGTTGAACCAATATTAGGTTTATCATTTAAAAAATCTAATAATTCTGATAGTAAAGAGGATGAATTAATCAAATATATTATTGAACTTAGAAACAATGCAAGAAGTGAAAAAAGATTCGATATTTCGGATAACATAAGAGATAGTCTTTTAAAAATGGGTATTACACTTAAAGATAGTAGAGAGGGTACTACATATGAAAAATAGTTCTAAAAAGAACTATTTTTGTTTACATTTGTATATCAATTTTATTTTTTTATAATAAAAAAGTGTTGTATAATTGTATTAGGTGATAATATGGTAGTTAGAAAATTTAATTATTATAGATTTTTCATATTCATAGTTATTTTACTATCTATTATCATTGGAAGTATTCTTCTAATTAAAAATGCTAAATATAAAAAGACTTATGATTACAAATTAAGTGTTATTGGATATAATGAAAGTGAAGTTAAAATAATTAAAGAAAAATTAGAAAATATTTATATAGATGACATACTAAAAAAAGAATATAATGAAAATTTTGATGATTTTTTAAATGAAAAATATTTTATGTACAAAAATTTAGATGATTATTTAGACTATAAAAACAGTCATAAAAATGAAACATATTCAAATATAGTTGCAATTATTAATACTGAAGCAAATATTGATTGGATGGAAAATGAAAAACAGACTGATACCTCTAAAGGAAATTTAATGTTAGTAAATAGACTCTATGGTTTAAATTCAGATTATGAAGTAGAAGATATTGTTAAAGTGTCATCTAAATATGCATATAATGGTGTTAAGATTAGTTCAAGTATTGTGGATAATATTACCAATATGATAGATGCTGCTAAAGAAGCTGGATATACATTTGTATTATCTGATGGTTATAGGAGTTATAAAGAACAAAAAAGTTTATATGATAAATATAAAAATACATATGGGATTCGTGAAGCAGATGTTAGTGTAGCAAGACCAGGACATTCGGAGTATGAAACAGGTCTATCGTTTAATATAGTTCCATATAATAAAGTATATGATAATCCAAAAGATAGTGAAGAATATAAATGGCTTTATAATAATGCTTATAGATATGGCTTTATATTTAGATTCACAGAAGATAAAAAAGATTTAACTTTATTTGATGAGTTTACTTGGAGACTTAGATATGTTGGAGAAGATGCAGCAAATATAATTAAATCAAATAATATATGTTTTGAAGAATACTATGCGTATTATGTAATGGGGGAGAATTAAAATGAATAAAAATATAGTTGTTTTAGGTGGAGGAACAGGACAATCAGTTCTTCTAAAAGGATTAAAAGAATTTCCATGCAATATAACTGCAGTTGTAAGTGTAGCAGATGATGGAAAAAGTACTGGTAAATTAAGACAAGAATTTAATATTCCAGCAGTAGGTGATGTAAGACGTGTTCTAATCGCACTTTCTGAAACTGAAGATATAGTAGAAAAATTAGTTAATTATCGTTTTCATACTACAAGTGATTTAGATGGACATACAGTTGGTAATATTCTTTTAACTGCATTAATTGATATATGTGGAGATTTATCAAGTGGAGTAAAACAAGTAAGTAAAACTCTAAAATTAAAAGGTAACGTTTTACCGCTTACAGATGAATGTGTAACATTAATGGGTGAAATGGAAGACGGAGAAATAATTGAAGGAGAACATAATATTACTGAGACTCCTAAAAAAATAAAAAGAGTTTTCTATAAAGATGAAACACGTGCTAATAAAGATGTTATTAAACAAATTAAAAACAGTGATGCAATTATCTTGAGTATGGGAAGTATTTACACGAGTGTCATTCCGAATTTGCTTTGTAAAGATGTTATTGATGCAATCGATAAATCAAAATCAAAAATAATATATGTATGTAACTTATTTACTCAGCCAGGAGAAACAGATAACTTTAAAGTAAGTGACCATATTAATCTAATTAATAGTTATCTTGGTAAAAGAAAACTAGATGTAGTAATTACTAATAGTAAAAAAGTTGATCCTGAATTACTTATGAGATATGAAACAACTGAACAAAAATCATTAGTTGTAGTAGATAATAAAAATATAAAAATAAAGAATGTAAGTAAGCCATTGGTTAAATTAGATGTTGATAATACATTAAAGCATGATACTGTTAAACTTGGACTTGAAATAATGAACATTTTAGCAGAATAAAAAAGCACTCAAATGAGTGCTTATTTTCTTAATGGTGGAGAATAAGGGACTTGAACCCTTGACCCCCTGCGTGCAGGGCAGGTGCTCTAGCCAACTGAGCTAATTCCCCATTAGGTAGGCACTTGATAATAATCAAGCATATTAATATTAGCATATAAATTAATTATAAGTCAAGAAAAAATTAATTAAATACAAAAAAATAGTATAATTATATTAATTATTACGTAATTTGGAACTTTATGGATTATATTTACGACTATAATAATAGAGGTGAAAATAATGATTGATAATGTCGCCTTAAATAAATTTAGTAAAATATATGATGAGAGTTATTTAGAAGTTTCTAAATATGTTGTTTTAAATTGCTCTAAAATAGATGATGTTGATGACATACTTCAAAATATATATATTGATGTATTTAAATGTATTAAACGAAATACTAATATAGACATTTCGTATATAATTGGTATAGCCAAAAACAAAGTAAAAGATTATTATAGGTTTAGATATAAAGATAAAATTATATCAATATTCATGAATGATAAAGAGGAAGCTTTTGAAAGAATACCATCAAATTTTAATTTAGAAAAAACAATTATAAATAAATATGATGTTGATAGGTTATGGGAATATTTAAAACGTAAAAAAATAATTATTTTTAAAATATTTTATTTATACTATTATTTAGGATTATCAATTAGAGAAATTGCTAAATTGTTAAATATTAGTCAAAGTAATGTAAAACATTATATATATAGAACATTAAATGAATTATCATTTCTTATTGAAAGTGAAGGTGATAAAAATGTCTAATAATGAAATAATTAAAAAAATAATGGGTGAAAAAATAAATAAGGAGAAAATATATAATAACGTAATAAACAATTATAAAAAAAATACCACCAGTAAAATAATAAAGTATTCATTTGGAGTTTTAATTGCATTAATAATTTCTTTTACATTTATTTATAAATTTAAAAATAAAACATTTGAATCTGAAAATGTTCATACTTTTAATATTGAAGACTCAAAAGATTATATTATAAAAGATATTACTTTAAAAAATAATGATGTTTCTAAAAACTATAGTACTACAAGTTCAAATAACTATAACTTTATTGATAGTATCACAACATTTAAAAGTCTAACTGATTTAAAAAATATGAAAATATATGAATTATACATTAAAGATGATAACAATTTGTATACTATTTTACATGAAAACAATATTATATTTACTTCCGATGATGATAGGTTATTAAAAATATCATTTTCAAAAGAGTATATACCATTCAATGATTATTTTGGTAGTAGTGATTTTAAAATAATAAACATAAATGATATAATAATTAAAGAAGAAGATAATATTTTTAGGACAGCTTTTAAATATATGGGCTATAATGTATTTATCCAATCTGAAAATATTTCTAAAGAAGAGCTTATTAATTTTATCAGAGTTATTACAGAATAAGGAGTAAAGTATGAAAAAAGTATTAAAAATATTATTATTAATAATAGTTAGTGTATCTTTCCTATATGCAGTTTTTATATTTGAAGAATCTATTAGATTACAAAATGGAAAAGGTTCTCCATTAATAAAACTTGGTGGTACATGCACAGATGATAAAATTGAACATATAAGCAATTATAAAGAAGATTGTATTGGTTTGGGATATAGAATTAAAAGAGAATATATTTTAGGTGAACAGAGTAGCGAGGATAATAAAATATTTTATTTAATACACGAGGAATTTTGGCTATTTGATAAATTCCTTATAAGGGGATGGATAGCATGAAAAAGAAAATAATATTAATTATAAGTATAGTTTTAATTATATTTATATCTATGTGTTTAATAGATTCTTATAGAGTTAAAAAAAATAAAGAACCAATTTTTATATTTAAAACTCTTAAATATTTTGACGGGGGAACTAAGGAATATTTTGGTCCACTTTATAAAATAATAAAATGTAATACATTGAGTGGTGATGAGTCTATTCATTTCGGTTTTTATAGTATGAAAATAGATGATACTTGTATAAATGATACAAATGTAAATGATTTAAAAGACACTTATGAATCATCTTATTTGTTTAGTTACAAAAATTCTGTATATGATTTATTACATGTTCTAAATTTGGATTTATATGGAAAGTATAAATATGAGATTAAAAATAAAACATTATTAATCGATTACTATGAAGTAGAAGGTTGGGGAAATATTGTAAACAAATATGATATACTACATGAAAAATCTAGTATAATACTTGCCCTTATAGTTAAAATTGAAAAAATAGAGTGGAAAACTCAAACAAATAAAGCCGAAGTTACTTTAAGTAATATTAATGAACTTTATGGTAATATAAAGTATTATGGAGAATCATCTTCTAAATTTAATGAACTATTAAAAAAACTCGGTTATTATAATGATCCTATAAAGTTTGAAATAAAAAATATTAATGGGAATGTTTTAAAACTATTAATTAAAAATATATCTGATAAAGAATTCTTATATGGAGAAGGTTATAACTTGCAAGAATATGTAGATGGTAAGTGGCATGATGTTAATATTCAAATGAACGTTATTGCAATAGGTTATATTTTAACTCCGTTTGAAGAAAATGAACGTACCTATAATTTAATATCATCTCTTCCAAAAGGAAAATATAGATTAATTAAAGGATTTACTGAAATAGTTGATCATACAGAAGGTGGTTTTATTTTTGGTAAAGAATATCATGTATTTGTTGAATTTGAAAAATAAAAAAGGATTTAATCCTTTTTAATTTGTTTTCTTACTCAAAATCATTGGTATAATTATTGGTCTTCTACCAGTAAGTTCAATAATATATGAATTAATTTCTAATATAATTCTATTTTTTAAATCTGTTAAACTAAAATTATCTTTTTCAAGTTCATTTAATACAATTATATTTGTTTTATCTTGAATCTTTTTAAGTAATTCTTGATTATCATTAACTACTACAAATCCTCTTGTTGTTATATTAGGTGGAAGTAACATTTGTTTATTCTTAAAATCAATATTTAATATTACAACAAGTACACCATCCGTAGACATTATTTTTCTATCTTTAATAATTGATACTCCAACATCTCCAATACGAGATCCATCTACATATATATCATTAATTAATATGCTTCCCTTTTTGTAAACTTCACCATCTTTAAGAGCAATAATATCTCCATTTTTACAAATAAATGTATTTTCTTCTTTAACATCACATAATGTCGCTAAATGGGCATGAGCTGCGAGCATTCTATATTCACCATGCATTGGCATAAAGTATTTAGGTTTAATTAATCTAAATAATAGTTTTAATTCATCTTGTTTAGCGTGTCCACTCGTATGAACATCATATTCACTAGCATTCGTATAAACTTTTGCTCCTTTTAAATATAATTTATTAATAATTCTATTAATTGAAAGAGCATTACCAGGAATAGGTGAAGATGAGAATATGACAGTATCATCTTTCATTAAAGTAATATTTTTATCATTTCCGTTTGCGATACGAGATAAAGCAGCAAGTGGTTCGCCTTGACTACCTGTGCAAAGTAAACATACATTGGCGGGATTCATTCTATTTGCTTCTTCACTTGATATAAATATGTCTTTATCTTTTATATATCCACAATCTTGAGCTATTTCTATACTTGTATTCATGCTTCTTCCAAATACTACAATTTTTCTATTATTTTCTTTACAAGTCTCAACTATATGAGTAAGTCTATAAATATTACTTGCGAAAGTTGCTAAAATAATACGTGAATGAGGATTTTCTGCAAATATTTCTGCAAGTGCTTCATCAACAACAGACTCTGATGCTGAGAATCCAGGAACAAGTGCATTTGTTGAATCACTTAAAAGCAAAGTAACTCCATTATTTCCGATTGTAGCCATTTTTCCAATGTTTGCAACAGGTCCAATTGGAGTTAAGTCAAATTTAAAATCCCCAGTTTCAACAATAGTTCCATTAACTGTTTTAATAGCCATTCCAAATGAATCTGGAATAGAGTGTGTAGTTGTAAAAAATTCAATATTAAAATGTTTTGTTTTAATATGTAAATCTTCATTAACGGTTACCATTTTAGGGCAAGGAATATTTCTTTCTTCAAGTTTATTTTTAATTAGTTTTCCTGCAATATTTGGTGTATAAATAACAGGAATTTGTATGTTTTGAAGTAAGAAAGGTATTCCTCCTATATGATCTTCGTGTCCGTGAGTAATAATCAATCCTTTAATTTTATCTTGTACATTTTTTAGATGTGTGTAATCCGCTAGAACATAATCAATTCCCATTAGATTTTCTTCAGGAAACATTACGCCACAATCTATTATAAATAACTCATCTTCGTGGGTTACAACATACATATTTTTTCCAACTTCGCCCAAACCTCCTAAGGCACAGACTAAAGTCTCACCATTTTTACTATTCATTCTATCATTTCCTTTCGAAAAAAGTTAAATTTATTGATTAATATTATAGCATAGTGTTTAATATTTGTCAAAAATTCATATTTATATTATAATTGTATGTGGAGTGAAAAAATATTACAACTTAGTATAAAAAAGGAGATATAATGGAAAAAATATTTAATAAACTAGTTAGAGATAATATTCCGAATATAATTGAAAAAAATGGTGAAAAAGCATTTACTAAAATATTAAGTGATGAAGAGTATAAAATAGAATTAGAAAAGAAATTAAATGAAGAATACAAGGAAGTCTTATCATCAAGTGGAAAAGATAGAATAGAGGAACTATCTGATATGCTAGAAATAATAAAATGTTTAGCAGAACTAGAAAATTCTACTTTAGATGAAGTTATAGAAACTGCAAGAGAAAAAAGTTTAAAAAGAGGATCATTTAAAAACAAAATTTATTTAGAAAAAACAACTGATTAAAGGAGATAATATGGGACTATTTAGTAAAATTAAAAGTATTTTTAGTAAGCAAGAAGAAGTAAAAGAACAAATAGAAGAAAAACAAGAAGAAAAAATAACAAAAGAAGAAAAAGTTGAAATAGAAGATACTTCTAAATATGTTGAAGGACTTACAAAATCTAGAGATAATTTTGTTAATAAACTTTCTGTTCTTGGAATTAAATATACTAAAATTAGTGATGATTTTTATGATGAATTAGAAGAAATCTTGATAACAGCTGATGTTGGAGTTAACACAGTTATGGATTTTGTTGATAGATTAAAAAAACGTGTTAAAAGTGAAAATATAACTGATTTTGAATATCTAAAAGAAGTAATAGTTGATGAGCTTTTTATGATATATGTTGGTGATGATATTTTATCTTCAAAATTAAATATTAAAGATGGAGAAACGAATGTAATTTTATTTGTTGGAGTAAATGGAGTAGGTAAAACTACAAGTATTGCAAAAATAGCAAATAGATTAAAAAAAGATAATAAAAAAGTTATGTTAATTGCAGGAGATACTTTTAGAGCTGGAGCAGTTAATCAATTAAAAGAATGGGCTGATAGAATAAAAGTTTCTTTTTATGGTGATAATAGAACAGATCCATCAGCAGTAATATATGATGGTCTTAAAAAAGCACGTGATGAAAAATATGATGTAGTATTAGTTGATACCGCTGGCCGTCTTCAAAATAAAGTTAATTTAATGAATGAACTTGATAAGATGAACAGAGTAATAAATGATATTCTTCCTGGTAATCCAGTTGAAACATTACTTGTAATTGATGCTACTACTGGACAAAATGGTGTAGTACAAGCTAAAAGTTTTAAAGAAATAACTAATATTACAGGAATAGTTTTAACTAAACTAGATGGTACTGCCAAGGGTGGAATAGTACTTGCTATTAAAGAACTTGTTAATATTCCAGTTAAGTTTGTAGGACTTGGAGAAAAAGAAGATGACTTAATTACTTTTGATATTGAAAAGTATATATATGGTTTATTTAAGGAGTTCTAATGAATATAGATAGAGAATATATAATTAAATTATATGAAATATATAAAGGAATTTTAACTGAAAAAGAAAAAAGTTATTTTGAATATTATTATTTTGAAGATTATTCACTAAACGAAATAGCAGATTTATATAAAGTTAGTAAGGCTTATACATCTAAATATTTAAATAAAATAAATAAGAAATTATTAAAATATGAAGATACAATGCATATTGACAGTAAAAAATGTATGATACTGGATTGTTTAAAAGAAATAACTGATAAAAAACTAAGAGATAAAATAGAAGAATTATTATAGAAAAAAATCATTAAATAATATATAATATGGGTGTAGGTGATAATATGAAACTTAATAAGAATGGTTGGGGACTTAGAGTTGAACTTTTATTTATAGTTTTATTTTTATTCTGTCTTTTAATCGCAACAATTGGTCTAAATAAATTAGGTTTATTTGGAGGACCTGGATTATTAGATGGAGAAAAGACTTATTCTTATTCTGAACTTGAAAAAAATATGAATGAAGCAGCTAAAAGATATTATCAAAATAATTATGAATATAATTTGTCTGATACAATTATCATTAGATCATCTACGTTATTATTAAATGGATATATGTCAAACATGGTAGATGAAAATGGTAATATTTGTTCTGGATATACTAAAGTATTTATAAATTATCAAAATGATCCATCATTTACTACTTATATTAATTGTCCAAAGTATAAAACAGCAGGTTATGATTATGAATAAAAGATTAATGATAATTTGGGGATTTGTGGTATTTCTAATATTTGCAACTATTTTAATAATTGGCTTTAATAAAATGGATAAAGTATTATTAAAATTAGAAAGAGATATAAAGACGTCAACTAAAAATTACATTAAAGATAATAAAATTGAATTAAAATATAATAAAACACATGTAATAACAATTAATGATTTAATTACTAGTGAATATTTAGAAGAAAATGAAAATATTGAAAAATATTGTATAAAAAATATTGAAATAACTAAAGGATTATTTAGCTATGAATATAATATAATAAAAGATTGTTCAAAAGAAAATGACTGATTATAGTATTAGTTATTTTTTTATTGTATAATATTAATGAAAGGAGTAATAAAATGGACGTATTTGGAGTAGTATTAATTATTTTCATTGGAATCATTTTACTTAGAAGTGTTGTTCAAGTTAATGAGTATGAAAGAGGTGTTAAATTTACATTAGGTAAATTTAGTAAAATAATGTCACCAGGTTGGAATTTAGTTTTACCAATATTCCAAAGTTATAAAAAAGTTGATATTAGAACAAAAGCAGTAGATGTTCCAGAACAAGATGCTATTACAAAAGATAATGTATCAGTAAGAATTAATGCAGTTATTTATTACAAAATATTTGATGCATCTAAAGCAATTTTAGAAGTAGAAAATTTTTATTATGCAGTAAGTCAACTTGCGCAAACTACAATGAGAAACGTTGTAGGTAGTGTATCATTAAATGAATTACTTGCAGAAAGAGATAAAATCTCAACTGAAATTTGTAAGATAATTGATGAAGCAACTGATCCTTGGGGAATAAAAGTAGAAAATGTTGAACTTAAAGATGTATCATTACCTGAAGAAATGAAAAGAGTTATCGCCAAAGCCGCTGAAGCTGAACGTGAAAGAGCTGCAATACTTACTAAAGCAGAAGGTGAAGTTGAAGCTGCTAAAAACTTAGCTAAAGCTGCTGAAACAATGTCAATGACACCAGGAGCACTTCATTTAAGAACTTTATCAACAATTAATGATGTAAGTAGCGATCAATCTAATACAATTATTTTCTGCTTACCAGTAGAAGTACTAGAGTCTTTTAAAGCTGGAAATGCTGCTAATGCTATAAAAAAACTAACTAACAAAGAATAATTGATTATAAAAGATTTTTAAATACATATTATTTAATAGGTGATATGTATGAAAAAAATCTTTTTATTTTGTTTATTATTTCTTCTTTGCATTAAAAACATATATGCAGAAGATCTTGGACTTGCCAAGCATAGTGAAACTGCAATATTAATGGAGGCTTCTACAAATAAAATTATATTTGAAAAAGAATCTCATAAAAAGATGGCACCAGCTTCGATGACAAAAATAATGACAATGTTACTTACAATGGAAGCACTAGAAAAAGGTAATATTAAATTAGATGAAGATGTTGTTGTATCCAAAAGAGCACAAGATATGGGAGGAACTCAAATATATATTGAAGCAGGTAGTAAAGTTAAAGTGGAAGATTTAATTAAAGGAATAGGTATTGCTTCCGCTAATGATGCTGCAGTGGCTATTGCAGAAAAAATAGGTGGAACAGTAGAGAATTTTGTTAATATGATGAACAAAAGATGTGAAGAACTAGGATGCAAAGATACTACCTTTAAAAATCCACATGGATTAGATGAAGAAGGACATTATAGTTCTGCATATGATATGGCATTAATTGCAAGTGAACTAGTTAAACATGATTATGCACTTAAAATATCAAGTACATATGATGAACATATAAATGTTTCTGGTGAAAATCATTGGCTTGTTAACACAAATAAATTAATTAAATTTTATAAAGGAATAGATGGACTTAAAACTGGTTATACAGATAAAGCGGGTTATTGTTTGACTGCTACTATGAATAAAAATAATATGAGATTAATTAGTGTTGTTATGAAAAGTGATACTAAAGACAATAGAAGTTCTGATACTATTGGTATGATGGAATATGGGTACTCTATGTACGGAAGTGAAACAATATATAAAAAAGAAGATTTCAAAGAGATAATTAAAATAAATAATAGTGAAAAAATAAATTATTATTATACTTTAGATAAAGATGTGAAAATAATTGTAGATAAAAATACTAGAGATATAAAATATAATACTGAAATAAAAATAAATAATAATTTAAAAGCACCACTAGAAAAAGGAACCATAATTGGTAATCTAATACTTAACTACGAGAATAAAAAATATACATATAATTTAGTACTAACTAGCGAAGTTAAAAAAGCAAATTATTTTAAAATATTAAAAAATCATTTAAAAGATTTAATAACTGGCAATGTTAGAAAATAGTAAATTCTTCTTTAGAATTTATTATTTTTATTGTATAATTAATATGGTGATAATATGAGAAAAAAATTGATCTATTTGATGCTTGAAATAGATGTAATTATTTTTTGTATATATATTGTCACTTTATTAATTTCATCATTATTTTCAAATGTTAGCGTTTTAAAATATGATGTGGTTGATAGTAATAAAGATACTATAACAATTGTATCTGCAAAAAGTGGTGATATATCTAAAACAATAGATATTAAGAAAAAAATTTATATTAATATAGATGAAAATAATCAAATAAGTGCATTAAAAACAAATGGTGGTAAAATTATCTATATACCTAACTTCTTATATAATTATAAAAAAGTATTATATGGATTAATATTATCAACAGTAAGTTTATTTATATTATCTGTATTTATAACATTATATATATTATTTAAATTTGCAAAAGAAAGAAGCGAATCAAAATCAGTAGAAATGTGTTAGAGGGTGAAAAAATGAAAAATAAATTAGTAGAATTTTTAAATTATTTAATTAAAGGTATTTATGCTGGAATAATGATAGGTATTGCCGGATGTGTGTATTTAAGTGTAGAAAATCATGTAATAGGATCTTTCTTATTTGCACTTGGATTATTAACTATATGTATGTATGGAATGAATTTATATACAGGAAAAATAGGATATGTATTAATTAATAAAGTTACATACTTGTTTGAATTATTGTTTACTTTAATAGGCAACTTTATTGGTACATTTATAGTTGGTAAATTAATTCTTCTAACTAGATTTAAATCAATTGGAGAAGCGGCAAATAAGATAGGAATGTTAAAATTAAATGATAATTTATTAAGTATATTTATCCTTGCATTCTTTTGTGGAATTCTTATGTATATAGCAGTAAATAATCATAAAAAGATAAATGGAGAAATAGGAAAATATATTGGAATATTCTTGTGCGTTATGGTATTTATTCTTTGCGGATTTGAGCATAGTATAGCAAATATGTTTTATTTTTCAGCAGGATGTTTGTGGAGTTTTAAAACATTATTATATGTGCTTGTTATGGTTGCAGGTAATTCTGTTGGATCAATTCTGTTTGCATTCTTTTATAACAGATTTTATAAAAATTAAGAGGTTTACCTCTTTTTTAATTTTTTTTAAAAAAAAGAAGTGTTTTCACTATTAAACTTCTAATTATATTATTAGGAGGTGATAAAATGAAAAAACTTTTTTTATTAATTATGTTTTTTTCTAGCATTAGTTTTGTTTCTGCTTTTGAGTTAAGTTATAGTGATTGGAGTGAGGTATACCCAGAAGGACTGGATGAAATATTAATTCAAAGTGAAGATAGATACTTATGGTATAAAGACAATATATACGATGTTGAATATTTAATAAAAGAAAAAATTGGAGATAAATTATATAATCCAAATGATATGGAATATTATGAAAGTGAAGAACTTGATTATATGCCAGAAGAGTATTCCGAAAGACAAATAAATAGAATTGTTAAACAAATAATTTATACTAAGAGTGACATAGCAGGCATATCTTTAATTAATGAAGAAGGAAACATATCAATATCAGAAGTAACATTACTTAGAAATGATAGAGAATTAATACCTTTTCATACAGAATTTGATTTTCTAAATAATGGTGTATTAAATGATTATCATTCTATAGGAAGTGGTCTTTATTTGTATTTCGATAATAAACTTGACTTAGATGAATTAGATCATATATACATTAGTGTTTACTATAATAAAAATACAGATGAACAAGAAAATATAAGTTTTAATTTTATATCAGATGCTAATCATATTATTTACTATGCTAATTATGGCGTGTTTTTATGTCAAACACAAAATTGTACATTAAATCCAAATAAAGACATTCTTAGAGATTCTCTATACCATAGTGAAATTGTTTATACTTATACTGATATATTATATAAAACATATAGGCTCGATAGAGAATATACTAGTGAGTACCTTGTAAGTAAAGAAGGATATGAAAAAGATGTTAATAGTAAAAAAACATTCTATAGATATATAACAAATGAATATATCATAGTAGATTCAGCTGGTAATATAGTCACTGATGATCATTATTGTGATAAATCATTTTGCAAACTTATTTTTTTAGACCAACCTGCAACTCCAGAAGACCCAATACCGGAACCAGAGCCTGAGCCAGAACCAAGTCCTGAGCCCGAGATGGAAGAACCACTAATTGAATCTATTATTAATCCAAAGACATATGATGGAATAAATGATTTTATAATTCTATTTATTGTTAGTGGTATTACACTTGTGTATTTTATTGTAGAAAAACGTCGTATGATAAAAAAATCTAAAAATGTCGAATCGATTTAACTATCACTTAAAGTATTATAAAATGTTATTTATAAGGGAATGATAAATTTGATAGATATTAATCTGATAAAAGAAAGTGAATGGATTATTTATAAATTTATAAGTAAATATGGTAATAATTATAATAAAGACGATTTATATCAAGCAGGTATTGTTGGATTAATCAAAGCTCATAATCATTATGATAAAAATAGTGAAATAAAGTTTTCAACATATGCTTATAACTATGTTTTGGGTGAAATAATAAATTATATTAAAAGCGAAAGAAATATTAAAGTAAGTGATGAATATATGTTTATTTACAAAAGATATTTGAGTGTAAAAAAACTATTAACAGATAAATATAATAGAGATGCTTCATTTAAAGAAATAAGTGCATTTATGGAAATAAATGAATCTGAATTATTAAATATTATAGAATCAATTTCATTTACTAAAAGTATTGATGATCAAGTATATGAATATGGAAATGATTCTAGGGAAGAAATAGATGATAGGATTCTAATATCAGATGAAATAAATTCATTAGATTCATTTGATAAATCAATAATATATTATAGATATTATAATGATATGTCTCAAAGTGAAACAGCAAGTATTATGGGAATTTCTCAGGCAAAAGTATCTCGAAAAGAAAAAATGATTCTAAGTAAAATCAAAAGAAATATCTGTGCGTAAATGGTATGTATAAATATTTACAGTTAAATTGAAAGAATTCTGTAAATGTGTTATCCTATTATTGTAGGATAGGAGTGAATATATGAAAAAACTATTAATAATAATTTTAACTTTGTTTGTTTCTTTAAGTGTTTTACAAAATATTAAAGCCGAAGAAATAAATACAATATCGTTTGAAGAAAGCGCTTATACGTGTGCACCCAATACACATTTTAAAACATTAGTAACTGCAAGCGGAGCGCATATGTCAGTTTCATCATGGACTAGTAGCAATGAAACTATAGCTACAATTGAAGATAATCCCGATGAACAAGTAAGATGTTATAATTGTAGATTATTAAGAATTAATTGTTTACAAGAAGGAACTGTTACAATGACTGTAACTGCAAGTGATGGAACAACTGGAACATCAACAGTGGAGGTTAGTGAGTCAACTGCAGAAAAATCAATATCTTTTATTGGTAAAAATGCTGTGCCTGGAGTAATTCGTTTATTAAAAGATGGCAATGGAGTTGCTTACTTATCACTTAAAAATATTCCTGATTCTGAAAAAGAAAATGTAGTGTTTAGTATTGAAAATGAAAGCATTTCTAAAATAACAGATATAGAAACAGATGATGTTTTAGGTGGTGCAATAAGAGTAAAATTAAACTATTTATCTTTAGGTACTACAAGAATTAATGCTAAATTGATATATGGTGGAACAACTTATACTGATAGTATGCCTATAACAATAAGAGAATCTATGTGGACAATGACTCTTTCAGCAGAAGGATATAGTACATTACCAGAAACAATAAACGTTGAGGGTGAAACTCAATTAAAAGCTTCAGTCTTTTATGGAACTACTGCACCACAAGATGTCACTAATACAGCAACATGGACTAGTAGTGATGAAAGTAAATATACTGTAGATAAAGGATTAATTAAAAAAGTATCTCCATTAGGTGGCGTTGCAACTATAACAGTATCATATGGTACTGGAGATGATGCAGTAAGCGCAACTATAAAAGTTGATGCAGTAGGCCCTTCTGTTGGGAATGCCGATGCTCCTATTGAGGGTCCAATTATTGTTACATTAACTTTTGATAGTAATGGTGGAACTACGTGTTCACCAGATTCTATTGGTAAACAAATATTCTCAACATGGGGAGAATTATGTACTCCAGAAAGAGAAGGATATACATTTGCTGGATGGTACACAGCTAAGTCAGGTGGTAAAAAAGTATTAAGTACAACAAAAGCAGAGAAAGATTTAACTGTATATGCTCAGTGGAAGAAAAAAGCATCAAGTAATCCGACAACTGGAATTGAAACTCCTGTAATTGGTTTAGTTGGAATATTAATATTAAGTTTATCTGGATATTTAATTGTTAAAAATAAGTCAACAACATTATAATAAGAAATAAAAAAATTGATTTGAAATCAATTTTTTATTTGCGTCTAAATGTTAATGATATTATTGCGCCAAGTACTCCAGCAATCATACTAACTAGTAAAATTTGTTGCCATTTTTTGCTGAGAAATCCGGTTTTTTCAATTTTAATATCTAATAATTCTAAACTTTCTAATGTTTTTTTAAAACTAGCATTTTCATTTGTGATTTTTTTATCTGATGTGAAAGTATAAATATATACATATTTATCAGTTGTAAATGAATATCCTTTCTGATATGTATCATATGATATTGATTCTTTCGTTGGCCAAAATACATCATATGTAATAGAATCTAAATTATTTACTTTTTCTTTTTTTACATTGGTGACGTCTACTTTTAAATTATAATCTTTTAATTGATTATTGATTTCTGTTTCCATATATTCTTCATAGTTTTTAATATCATCACTATTATAATCTTTAACATTATGTTTGTTTGTTCCATTATTATTAGAAATAGTAATTATTAAATATTCATGACTATTTTTTGTTGATATCCATTTGTAAGTATAAGAATTTATTTTTTCTTCTTTAAAATCTTCTGGTATATCCAATTTAAAATATTCATTTTCATACGCATATACTTTATTAAAAGATAATAATAATAAAAATATAATTAAAGCTTTCTTCATACAATCACCTAATTAATATTATAAACTAGTGTTTAAAATAATTAAAGAGTTTCTTTTTCTTGTTAAAAATACAATAGCGTGTTATAATTGATATGGTGGAAAGTTATGAAAAGTGATTTGAAAGTTAGAGTAATAAGCGCAATAGTTGCGTTAATTATAGTTATACCTATATTAATAATTGGTAGTTATGCTTTTTTTATAGGTGTTTGTGTTATTGGATGTATTGGGCTTTATGAAATGCTTTCATTAAGAAACCAAAAGAAAGAAATACCACTATTAATGAAGATATTAGCTTACTTATGTTTTTTAACTTTAACCACAACATCTATTTTTGAACATAGTTTTAGTATTGATTATAGATTGTTAGTAATTATGCCTTTAGTTTTATTATCTCCATTATTATTTTATGGAAAATCTAAAAAATATGATGCTGAAGATGCTCTTTTTGTAATGGCAAGTGTATTCTTTTTAGGAATAGCATTTAGATATTTGGTAGTATTTAGAAATCTTGGTATTCACTTCTTATTATATCTACTAATGATTACAATTATGACGGATACATTTGCCCATTTCTTTGGTACAAAGATAGGACGTAATAAATTGTGTCCATATGTATCACCAAATAAGACTATTGAAGGAATGATTGGTGGTACTGTTATGGGTACTTTTATTGGAGTTGTATATTATATTACGTTTACAAATCCAATAGCTAATGTATTTTCAGTAATTGGTGTGACTCTAGTGTTATCTTTAATAGCACAAATTGGTGATTTAGTATTTTCTGCAATAAAAAGAAAATATGATGTTAAAGATTATGGCAATATTATGCCAGGGCATGGAGGAGTTTTAGATAGACTAGATAGTTTGATTTTTGCTATGTTGGCATTTTCAATTTTATGTAGTTCTATTGTTGGTTTCTAGGAGGATATATGAATTTTATTATAACAATATTAATATTATTTGTAATGTTGTCTTTAATAATCGGAATACATGAATTCGGACATTTTATTGCTGCCAAAAAAAGCGGAGTATATGTAGATGAATTTTCACTTGGTATGGGCCCTAAAATTATTAAGTTTAAGCCTAAAAATAGTGAAACAACTTATTCATTAAGATTATTCCCAATTGGTGGCTTTTGTTCTATGGCTGAAAAAGTTGATCCTGACAACAAAGAAATAAAAGATGACAGAGTACTTGAAAATAAGAACTTTATTCAAAAATTCGTCGTATTATTTGCTGGAATATTTATGAACTGTGTTCTTGCAATTTTGTTGTTTTTTATAAGTGGGTTAATATATGGTAGGCCTATAAATGAACCTATTGTTGAAAGTGTAGTTGAAGGTAAACCTGCTTTTGTTGCTGGTATTGAAGCTGGAGATAGGATTATTAAAGTTAATGGTGTTAAAGTAAAAACATGGGATGACTTTTTATTAGAAGCTTCTGCAAAGAAAGCAAAAGAAAAATATACAATTACAGTAGAGAAGAGTAACAAAGAAATAAAAGACTATACTATGACTCCGGAAATAACTAAAGTAGAGGGACAAGAAGTAAGAATATTTGGTATTCAATCTGTTGGAACAATACACAAAAAAGGTTTTGTTAATGCACTTAGATATGGTGTTGAAGGATTTTATAATAATACTCGTACTATTGTTAAAATTGTTGCCTCATTGTTTACAGGTGAAGTATCTGTTAAGAATTTAAGTGGTCCAGTTGGAATATATTCTGTTGTTGATTCTGTTAAGACTCAAGGAATGGAAGTAATATTATATCTAACTGCATATTTAAGTATTAATGTTGCAATAATTAATTTAATACCAGTACCAGTATTTGATGGAGGAAGAATTCTATTAATTATAATTGAAAAGATTTCTAAACGTAAAACCAGTGATAAATTAGAGACAATTATTAATTATGCTGGGTTTGCATTAATGATATTATTAATGATATATGTAACCTTTAATGATATAATAAGACTATTTAAGGCAGTGGTGAAATAAAAAATGGAAAATAGTTTTCTTAACAACAAGATAATATTAAAATATTGCCCAGATTATTATAGAATTATAAATGAAGAATTTAGTGATTTTGATTATTTAACCGATAAAGTTATTGAAATATATCAATCGTATATTTTTTCTATTAATGTTTCAGATAAATCAGCATTAAAAAATGTTAATCATTTAAATAAAGCAGTGGCAAGGTATATAGATGACAGAGAGTTTAAGACAATGTTAAATAGTTTTTTGCTGTCTTTTAAAGTTTCTAAAAAAGAAACAAATATATACGCGATTATTGCAAATGCGATTATAAGAGAATTTGACAAGTATATGGAAGGGTTTACAAGGAATTTATATATTCCTAAATGGATTTAGAGTGGTGAATTGCGTGAAAAACAAAAATAATAAATCAATTTATTATGATATATATAGTGAATTTTATAATGTTAATAAATTTAGAGAATTAAAATCTATAATGCATCATGGAGATAATAGATTAAATCATATAAATAGAGTAGCTAAATTAAGTTTTTTGTTGTCTAAAAAATTAGGCTATGATTATATTTCTTGCACAAGGGGTGCAATGATGCATGACTTTTTTACTAAATCAGACATTAGAAAGGGAGACACTAAATATAGTAATTTTTTGAAAACACATCCTAATATTGCACTAAAAAATGCCAATAATTATTTTGATATAAATGAAATAGAATCAAATATTATAACAACACATATGTATCCAATAACAAAAGAAAAACCAAAATACAAGGAATCAAAAATAGTGTGTATATGTGATAAATTAGTAAGTTTATATGAATTTTTTAGATTTGAACTTGGTATAACATATATATTTGCATATATTTTTAGTGTAAAAATATTATTATAGGTTATTATTTGTGTTATAATATCACATGTGTGTCCTCGTAGCTCAGTAGGATAGAGCGATAGCCTCCTAAGCTATAGGTCGCTGGTTCGATTCCAGTCGGGGACGCCATTTTTTTATTTAAAAAAATTATATAAAATAACAATTACTTACTTTGGTGATTATGGTAGGATAGCTATGAATATTAAAGTTTTCAAACGGAGATTTAAGAAAAATCATTAATGATTTTTCTTTTTAATTGTGGTAATATATTACTAATGAAAAATTATATATTAGGAAATATTAGAAAAATTATTTATGAAAGTAATAGTGGTCCATATAAAGTTGGAATTTTTAAAGTGAGAGAGACAAATGATGATGATATGGTACCATTTTTAAATAAAATAATTGGATTTACAGGTTCGTTTACAGAGATTGACACTGATCTTGATTATGTACTATATGGTAAACTAGTAACTCATCCTAAATATGGGTTGCAGTATCAAGTAGAGGAATATGAAGTAAAAGCTCCTAATGATTTAGATAGTTTAGTCTTATATCTAAGTAGCGGATTATTTAAAGGAATCGGTGCTAAAACAGCTAAAAAGATAGTTGAAAGATTTGGAATGAATACTCTTGATGTTATAAAGAAAGATTATACATCTTTAGCTACTGTAAGCGGTATGACAATAACTAAAGCTAGAAAAATGCATGACTCTATTTTAAATAGTGAATATAATCAAGATTTAATATTAAAATTAAATGGGTATGGTTTTAGTGTTAATGAAGCAATTAAATTAATAACCACTTATAAAAGTAGAATTAATGATGTAGTAGATGGAAATATATATGAACTTGTAGATATAATTAATTTTGATAAGTTAGATTTAATATTTTTAAAGAATAATGAAGAGATGCACCCTTTTAGAGTAGAAGCATTAATATTACATAATATATATTCTTATTGCTATGAAACAGGGGATACTCTTATGAAAAGAGAAGAACTTTTTTTACGAATGAAAAAATGTTTTAAATCATCATTTACTGCTGATAATTATTTAGTTTACATTAATAAATTAAAAAATGAAGATAAAATAATAGAAATAAATGATATGGTTGCTCTTACTAATTTTGTTAATACTGAAACATTTATTTTAGATGAAATTAACAGAATTAATAGTACTAAAAACATTATTAAAGAATCAAAACTAGATTCTTTAATTAATCAATATGAAAAAAGATGTAAAATAATATTTAATGATGATCAGAAAGAAGCAATTAAAGGTTCAATAATAAATAATTTCTATATAATAAGTGGTGGACCAGGTACAGGCAAAACGACAATAATCAAAGCAATAGTTGAAATAATAAAAGATTTATATGATTATACAAGTGATAATATCGCATTACTTGCTCCAACAGGAAGAGCAGCAAAAAGAATGACAGAAAGTGTAAGGTGCCCAGCATATACTATTCATAAATTTTTAAAATGGAATAAAGAAACAGAATCGTTTTCGATAGATGAATATAATAGAACTTATGAGGATATTATTATTGTTGATGAGGCTTCAATGATAGATATTTTCTTATTTGAATCACTATTAAAAGGATTAAAAAGTACAGTAAAATTGATATTAGTTGGGGATTCTAATCAATTGCCTTCAATTGGCCCTGGAGATTTACTTAATGATTTATTAATGAGAGATAATTTGAATTATAAATATTTAAATACAATATATAGAGTTAAAGAAGGAAGCTATATTACTTATCTTGCTAATGACATAAAAAATAGAAAACATTTTGATAATTTTTCAAATAATTATTCTGATTTTAAATTTATAGAAAGTTCAGATGATAATATACAATCCTACCTATTGAAAATATGTAATTCAGTAAAAGAAAAGAATATATCATTAAATGACTTTCAAGTTTTAGCACCTATGTATAAAGGTTTAAATGGAATAGATAATATTAATAATATGATGGCAAATATTTTTAATAAAACAGATGAAATATTTAATGTTGCTGATAGATACTATAGAGTTAATGATAAAGTGATTCAACTAGTTAATGATGTTGAAAATAATGTTTATAATGGCGACATCGGATACATTAAAAGTATAGAATATGTTGACAAGAAATTAGTAATTGAAATTGATTATAGTGGGAATATAGTTGAATATAGAAGTGGTGAATTTGACAAATTTAATCTTGCCTATGCAGTTTCTATTCATAAATCTCAAGGAAGTGAATATGATAATGTTGTAATAATACTTGCTAAAAGTTTTAGTAGAATGTTTTATAATAAACTTATATATACGGCAGTTACAAGAGCTAAGTCATCATTAATTATAATAGGTAGTCTTGATTCATTTAATAAATCTGTTAATGCATTATATGCAGTTAATAGATGCACATATTTAAAGTATGTATAAATATAATAATTAGTTAAATAATAATATCAAGGAGTGTGATATTATTAAAACATTAGAAAAAATGATGGCTTTTGCAGGAGGAATGGGACTTGGAATTATGTATAAAAAATATGAAAAAGATATAATGGGCTATCTAAAGAAAGTAACAAGATTTATGAAATAAAAATAGTTCAAATAGAACTATTTTTTTTTAGGAAAGTATGATATTATTATAATTGAGGAGATAATGAATATGGATGAGGATAAGTTAAAAAAGAAAAATACTAGGAAATTAAACACTGGTAGAGTTAACGATCTTGTAAAAACTGGTAACAAAATATTAAGAATACTTTATGTATTATTTATTATTTTATTAATATATGTTGTTAGTTTGATATTTAAAGAATGGAAAATATTAAGTTTCATTGGCAAAATATTAGGTATCATGTCTCCTTTATTTATTGGATGGTTTATAGCATGGCTATTAAACCCACTTGTTAAAAGATTACAAAATAAAGGTATGAAAAGAATTTCAAGTGTGATAGTGGTATATTTAGCATTAATACTTATAATAACTTTAATACTTGTTTTTACCCTACCATCTTTAGGGACTCAAATATCAGACATAGTTGCTTCTGTTCCTAAAATAATGAATGATATCAAAGACTGGATTGATAATATCTTTATTAAACTATCTAATTTGAGTTTGCAAAATTTAGATAGCGTAAAATCATCATTCTTAACAAGAATTGATTCTGTGTCAACTGGAATACAAACAAGTTTACCGACAACAGCAATGAAAATCATTTCTGGTTTAATAAGTGGTGTTGGTACTATAGCATTGAGTTTAATATTAGGATTTTATATATTATTTGATTTTGATAAGTTCTCATCTGGTTTTGTTGATTTATTTCCAAAGAACTTGCAAGATGAGGTTCAAAGATTAATGGGATTGTTAAATGAATCATTGTATTCATTTATTAGTGGAACCTTATGGTTATCATTATTATTATTTATAGTTTCAATAATAGGTTTTTCAATTATTGGACTAAATGCGCCAGTGTTAGTAGCATTCGTATGTGTGGTAACTAATCTAATACCATATATAGGACCTTATTTAGGAGCGGCTGTGGCTGGAGCGATTGGTTTTTCTCAAAGTTCCCTTATTGGTATATTAACTTTAGTATTTATACTAGTAGTTCAAACAATCGAAGGTAATGTTTTACAGCCTTTAGTAATGAGTAAAAAAATGAATTTGAGTCCAATAACTATTATCATATCATTATTAGTATTTGAATATTTATTCGGTATATTTGGTATGGTAATTGCAACTCCAGTTGTTGCATTATTAAAAATAATTTACAATTTCTTTGATGAAAAATATAATTTCTTTGGTTATAAAGACAAAGAAGAATAATAGTGGGTGAAGTAAATGAAAAAAGTATTATTTAATGAAACAAGAAAGTATATGGTAATAGTTGATATCATTTTATATAATTTAATATGCATAATAGGAATTACTATTCTTCGTACAGAAGGATTAGAATTCTTAAATCCATTAAATTATTGCTTTGTAATATATTTTGTAATAGCTTTTTTATCTCTAATAGCATATTTTTCCAATAGACGAAAAGATGATTATGAATTCTTGTTATTTGCATTAATAAATATATACGTTGGTTCATTTTCATTAATATATTCTGCATATAAACAATTTTGGATAATATTAGGGTGTGCAATGTTAGTATACACAATAGCTAATCTATTAAATAAAGGAATACATATAAAAGCGTTAAATGATAAACATAGTGTTAGTGTTGTGTCTAAGTTATCAATTTTGATTGTATTAACAATACTAACAATATTTACGGCGATTAATTTATTTTTAAATAGCAGAGTAGAAAGTACAATACTAGGATATTATTTCTTAGCATTTGGATTAATTAGTTTAATTGAACCATATCTATACATTGTTATTAGTAATAAAAAATTATCAAAATATTTATGTGGAAAAGAGACTATTGTTGAACAATCCAAAGAAGAAATAAAAAGAATAAAAACAATTCCTAAAAGACAAGTTAAAAAACCTATTAAAAAATCTAAGAAATAGCAGAAATGCTATTTTTAATGTATTATTTTCTTTTTATAACATATAAATTAATGAGGTGAATATTAATGGATGTTATAAAGGTATCTAGTAAAAGTGTTTCCCAAAAAGTTGCAGGAAGCATAGCAAATTCTTTTAGAGAGGGAAGTAAGATGGTAGAAATACAAACAGTTGGGGCAGGAGCAATTAATCAAGCAATTAAGGCAGTATCTATAGCTCGTGGTTTTGTTGCACCTCTTGGGCTTAATTTAGTTTGTACACCCGCATTTTATGATGTTGTTATTGATGGAAAAGAAAAAACAGCAATAAAATTAATTGTTGAAAATAAATAGGCATTTAAGAATAATTAAATGCCTATTTACTTGTATTTTTTTTTAATTAAATTTATACTATTAGTAGATAAGAGGTGTTTATATGTTAAGAGAAGAAAAAATATGGTTAGCTAATAATAGTAAAGGTGAACCTTTATTTATTATTCCAAAAATGGCAAATCGTCATGGTTTAATCGCAGGAGCTACTGGAACTGGTAAAACAGTTACATTAAAAGTAATGGCTGAAACATTTAGTGAAATGGGAGTACCAGTGTTTATGGCTGATGTTAAAGGCGATATAGCTGGTATTATGAATCCTGGTGAAGATAGTGAAAATATGCAAGAAAGAATTAGAAGATTTGGACTTGCAGAATATGGTTTTGATTACAAAGGATATCCTGTTACATTTTGGGATATTTATGGAAAAAATGGAATTCAAGTAAGAACTACAATATCTGAAATGGGACCACTACTACTATCAAGAATTCTTGGACTTAATGATTTACAAACAGATATTTTAAGTGTTGTATTTAAAATAGCAGATGATAACAATTTATTGCTTATTGATACTAAAGATTTAAAATCTATATTAGCTTATGTAGATGCTAATTCTAAAGATTATGAAAGAGATTATGGAAAAATAAGTAGTGCGTCTATAGGAGTAATTGTAAGAAGTATTGTTTCACTTGAAAAAGAAGGTGGAGATATTTTCTTTGGCGAACCAGCTTTAAATATATGTGATTGGCTAACTCAAGATAATGGAAAAGGCATGATTAATATCTTAGATAGTTCTACACTAATTAATAATGGAAAATTATATTCAACATTCTTGCTATGGTTAATGTCAGAATTATTTGAAACATTACCAGAAGTAGGAGACTTAAATAAGCCAAAAATGATATTCTTCTTTGATGAAGCTCATTTATTATTTGATGATGCACCAAAAGTTCTTGTTGATAAGATAGAACAGATGGTTAAATTAATTCGTTCTAAAGGAGTTGGAGTATATTTCTGTACTCAAAATCCAAAAGATATTCCAAATGGAGTATTGTCTCAGCTTGGAAATAAAGTAGAGCATGGACTTCGTGCTTATACTCCAGCTGATCAAAAAGCAGTTAAAGCAGCTGCTGAATCATTTAGAGTAAATCCTGAATTTAATACATATGAAACAATTTTATCTTTAGGAACTGGTGAAGCAGTAGTATCATTCTTAGGTGAAGATGGTATTCCAGGAATTGCAGAAAAAGCATATATATTACCTCCATCATGTAGTTTTGGATCAGTTAGTGATTCTGCTCGCGACATGAAAATAAAAGAAAGCTTACTATATAGTAAGTATTATAAAGCTGTTGATAATGAATCAGCATATGAGTTTTTAGAAAGAAAAGGAATTGAAGATGCTAAAGCAGCTGAAGAAGAAGCAAAGAGATTAGAAGAAGAAAAAATTGCTGCTAAAGAAGCAGAAAAGAAAGCTAAAGAAGATGCCAAAAAAGAAAAGCAAGCAACATCTGCAAGAAATAAAGCCTTTAAGAGTGTTGGTAGTTCAGTTGCTGGTACTATAGGACGTGAAGCTGGTAAAAGCTTTGGTGGAAAGTTTGGTAAATTTGGAAAAACACTTGGTGGCAACGTTGGAGCTAGTCTTGGACGTGGACTTTTAAGTACATTATTTAAAAAATAGGAGTATGAATGAAAAATTTAAGAGTAAGAGATTTTAAAAAAATATTAATACTTTCTATTGTTGGTCTATTTGTTTTGATTACAATACTAAGTAGTTTTCAAACAATAAGAAGTGGCGAAGTTGGGCTTAAAGTAAGGTTTGGAAAAATAGTTAGTAAAGGATTAAATGAAGGATTTAATTTAAAAATACCATATATTGAAGACATAGTAGTTGTCAATATAAAAGTTCAAAAAATTGAACTTACAACAGAAAGTTCTAGCAAGGATTTACAAACCATACAGACTGATATTGCAGTAAATTATAGAATAGAAAGTGATAAAGCATCAAGTCTATATAAAACAGTGGGAAATAATTATGAATCAACAGTTTTAGATCCAGCAATTAAAGAAAGTATTAAAGCAACAATTGCAAAATATACCGCTGCAGAAGTAATTACTGAAAGAAGTGAAGTATCTGCCAAATGTATGGAAGAATTACAAGCAAAAGTTCAAAAATATGGTATTGTAATTGATAATTTTAATATAACAAATTTAAGTTTTAGCGAAGAATATACTCGTGCCATTGAAGAAAAACAAGTTGCAGAACAAAAGCTATCTAAAGCTAAATTAGAAGCAGAAGCAAAACTTGTTGAAGCAGAAGCCACTAAAAAAGCAAATGATTTAATGCGTCAAAGTTTAACAGATAATTTAATAGCAAAACAATTTATTGAAAAATGGGATGGTAAATTACCAAGTACATATGCTGGAGAAAATATTTTAGGATTATTTAATTTAAAATAAATATTCGTAAAGCCAAGAATTTTTTTAAAAATGTTAATAATACAATCATAGTATGTGGTGGTTGATGAATAAAAAAGGATTTACATTAGTAGAATTACTAGCTGTAATAGCAATATTAGCAATATTAGTAATAGTAGCACTTCCAAATGTATTAAAAATGTATAATAAAGCAAAAAAGAATTCATTCACAAACGAAGTAAATACTTTGATTGGTACTACTAGACAGCAATATTTATTAAATGGGGGTATTGCACAAGTATATTCAAATGCACCGGGATCTCCTAAACAATTAAATCTAACAGGTAATAGTAGATTAAAATATTATGTTGAAATGGATAGTCAAGGAAAAATAACAAAATTACAAGTAACTAATGGTGATTATCAATACAATATGAGTGAAACTAGTGGGATAGATGTAGCACAAATAAACGATGTTGAATCAGTAAGTGAAACAGAAAATGTTGTAATCATCGATAGTAGTCTTTTTAGAGAATATGTTTACACAAGAGGTGGAACTATAACAATAAGTTCAACAATACTAAGTAGTATAAGAACATATGATAATTATAATACATTAACAACAAGTTATCCATTCTTTATAAGGCATACCCTAGAAGGAAATATAGTTGTAGAAAGTCATATTGGATTTGTTAATAATGATAATGTTTATTATATAAAAGGAGGAGACAACGGAAATTCGTTTGATGATAATCAAAGTATATTAAATACAGCATTTGGAAGTTCTAATTGTAGATATTATTCAGTAAATTCTTATCAATGCAATAAGCTTAATGTCGTAAATGCAATTATTAACAAAAATGGTACAGTAAGTGCATATCTTTCGGGATTCCAATGCTATGTTGATGAGAACGGGTCTTCAGATTGTGATTGGGATGCATAATAAGAATTAAAATATAGTAGACTAGATTAAAGATTTATTGTATAATTACTATGCAGTAAATCTTTTAATTTGAAAGGATATATTATGGAAGATACTTTAAGTGAATTAAAGGCAGTACATAGTAGTAGTTTAATAATAATTTTATTTGCAACTGATTTTAGGGTTTATGATGAAGATGCAAAACTAATAGAATATATTAGCAATTTCATTAGTAATTGTAATGTTTTAACTTTTAAAATCAAAAATCTAAATGAAATAGAAAAAATTTTAAAGAAAAAAATGATTAATTATGTAATTCTTGATAAAGAAAATAACTACAAAATACATGATTATTATTATTCTGAAAAAAACAATTATAGAAAGTATATTAGATTATGTAAAAAATATAATATATTTAGAAGATATTTAGTATATTTTTATAATTTTATATTTGGTATTCCGTTTAATAGATATAGATAATATTTATGTAAATTATATTAAAATTATGGATAATGTTGATTATTTAGTGTATAATTATAAATTAGATAGGAAGGTGTATTATGTTTTATACAACAATATTAAAAATTCTTTCTAATATTTTGGATATTGTTATAGTTTGGTTTATATTTTACCAATTGTTAAAATATTCAAGAAATAATTTTAAATTGACATTAATATTTAAGGGATTATTAATTATAATTGTTTTAAATTTTTTAAGCAAGTTGTTAGATTTATACGTAGTTGGCACTATACTTCAATATGTTATTGCTTGGGGACCACTTGCATTGATTATTATATTCCAACCAGAAATAAGAAATGCACTTGAAAGTATTGGAAGAAGTCAATTACTAGGTCGTCACAAAACATTAACTGTTGATGAACGTGAAAAAATGGTTTATGAAATAGTTAATGCACTAGATTATTTAAAGAAGAATAAAATTGGGGCATTAATAGTTATTGAAAGAGATTATAGTTTAGCTCAATATATTGAACCAGCAACTAAATTATATGCTGATTTAAGTAGTGAATTGTTGATATCTATTTTCTGGAAGAATAATCCACTTCATGATGGTGGGGTAATACTTCAAGGAAATAAAGTTACATGTGCAGGAAGTGTATTTCCAACAAGTACAAATCAAAACATATCTAAAAGGTTAGGTACAAGACATAGAGCGGCGCTTGGAATTAGTGAAATATCAGATTGTGTATCTGTAATTGTAAGCGAAGAAACTGGTAGAATTTCTATTGCAATTCAAAGTGAACTTAATTATAACTTAACTTTAGAAGATGCAAGAATAATGTTACTTGATGCATTACAGCCTAAGAAAGAAACATTCTATGAAGCAGATGTGGAAAGCGAAAGTGAAGAAGGTGAAAAAGATGCTTAAAAAAATATTCAAATTCTTTACTAAGATATTTAAGGGAATCTATAAAATAATTGATAAAATTATTATTACCCCACTTTCTAAGCTTGTATACTTTATCTCTGATAAGTTTACTAGTAATAATTGGTCATTTGATAAGTTTTTAAACAAACCCAATACTCTAATATATATATCACTTATTTGTGCTTTTGGAATGTATTTGGCTGTTGATTTAAAAGTTATAAATTTATCAGAAACAGAAGCTGTAGTTTTATCTAATCAAGCAATTACTGCAGAATATAATGAAGAAGCTTATGTAGTTGAGGGAATTCCAGAAGGAGCAGATATAGTATTAATGGGTAGAAGAAGCGATTTATATCTTGCTGAGCAATTAGGAGATCATAAATTAACACTAGATTTAACTGATTATTCTGCTGGTACTCATAAGATTAACATTAAATATAATAATCCGATTAAAACATTAGATTATAAAATAGATCCATCTAGAGTAACATTAGTTATTTATCCTAAAATTAGTGAATCTAAAACTTTAACAACAGATATTCTTAATACTGATAAATTAAATAATACATTAGTTATTAGTTCGATTAAACTTGACAAAGATGAAGTAATAGTAAAATCATATAAAGAAAAATTAGAAACAGTTGCTAGTGTCAAAGCATTAGTTGATGTAAATGCGTTAAACGCTACAACTTCTGGAAGTTATACATTAGAAAATGTTAAATTAATAGGTTATGATGAAAAAGGAACTGAAATTAAAGATATTGAGATTGTTCCTGAAACTGTAACAGCTACTATAGAAGTTAAATCACCAAGTAAAGTTGTTCCACTTAAGATTGTTCCAATCGGAGATGTAGCAAGTGGAAGTGCAATTGGATCTATATCAGCTAATGTTAATACAGTAACTCTATATGGTGATGAAGAAGCATTAAATGGAATAGATGAATTGAAAGTTGAAATTAATGTTACAGGATTAAGTAAAGATAAATCTTACCAAGAAACAATTGTTAAGCCTAACGGAGTAAGATCAATGTCAGATACGGCTGTAACAATCAAAGTTAAGATGGAAGGGGAAACATCTAAAGAATTTAAAAATATTCCTTTAGAGTTTGAAAACCTAGATACTTCTAAATATAAAGCTTTAGCTAAGAGTGAAGCTGATACTAAAGTTGATGTAGTAGTTAAAGGTGTTAGTTCACTTCTAGATAAATTAAAAGCTGAAGATATTAAAGCTTATGTTGATTTATCTGATTTAGAAGAAGGAACATATCCAGTTCCAGTAATCGTAACAGGTAGCGACTTAAAACTTAAATATTCTTCTAGAACTATTAAAATAGAAGTAGTAATTAGTAAGAAATAAAAACCACATTAGTGGTTTTTTCTTTGCTTTAAATTGTATTATACGCAATAAAATGATATAATATGAAAAAATTTTAAAAAAAAGAAGTGTTTTTGATTATTTATTTTGTATATATATTATTGGGAGGCAAAATGTCAAGAATAACACCAGAAATTATAGATGAAATAAAATCTAAGAATAGAATAGAAGATGTTATTAGAAGTTATGGAGTAGATTTAGATAGTAGATATAAGGCGTTATGTCCATTCCATAAAGAAAAAACACCATCTTTTAGCGTACAAGTAGAAAAGCAAATATTTACTTGTTTTGGTAAATGTGATTTTACTGGTGATGTATTTACTTTTGTTGAAAAAAAAGAGGGAGTCACTAGATTAGAAGCAATTAAAATACTTGCAGATAGAGCTGGTATTAAACTTGACAATAGCATTTCTAAACCCAAGGAAACTAAATATCAAAAATATTATGAGATAAATGATGTTGTTAATAAATACTTTAAAAATAATTTGTTATCAAAAGAAGGAACTAAAGCAATAAAATATTTAAATGATAGATCACTTGATAAAGAATTAATTCAAGAATTTAATATTGGACTTTCTACTAATAACAAATTAAATGAAATACTTTTAAAAAAATATGATGAAAATGATTTATTAACTCTTGGAATTATCAAAGAGTCTAATGGTAGAATATATGATGCATTCCAAAATAGAATTATATTTCCAATAATAGATGAGAATAATAATGTAATAGCTTTCTCTGGTAGAAAATATTTAAGTGATGATATTCAAGATGAAACATTACCTAAATATTCAAACTCAAAGGAAAGTGATATATTTAAAAAAAGTTCTATATTTTATAATATAAATAATGCTCTTCCAAACATTAGAATTAATCATCAAATAGTTTTAACTGAAGGATTTATGGATACTATTAGAATGGTCAGTATTGGATATAAAAATGTAGTTGCATTAATGGGTACTGCATTTACACGTGATCATTTAGAAAAAATACTTAAATGGAAATGTGATGTAGTATTAAATCTTGATCAAGATAGTGCTGGTATAGAAAATACTATTAAGATTGGAGATTTATTACAAAAATATAATATTGATACCACAGTAGTCGTATTTGATGATTATAAAGATAGTGATGAATTTATTGTTAATAAAGGTAAGAATGCTTTTGATACAGTATTTAATAATAGAATACCTTTCATTGATTTTAAACTTAAATATATTAGATCTAATAAAAATATGAAAGATTCTGCTGAAATAAGTAAATATATTAATGAAGCAATTGAGTCTTTAAATCAAATCAATGATGATGTATTAAGAGAGTTAAAAATTAAAGAAATTGCTAAAGAATTTGATATAGATGAATCAATCATTAGGAATAAAATAAAAGTTAATGTAGAAACTAAAAAGAAAGAAGTAAATAAAGAAGAAAAAAAGAAAAAATATAATAAATATGATTTAAGTGAGATTAGAATATTATACTTGATGATGCATTATGATGATGTTATACTATATTTCGAAAATTCATTGGGTTATTTAATTCATGATAATATGTCTAATCTCGCATATAAAATAATTGAATTTAGGAATGATAGGGGGTATTTTGATTATTTTGATTTCCAAAATTACATTCTTGAAGATGAAGACTTAACTAATACATTAAATGAAGTTATGAGTATTCACAATGACAAAGAATATGAAGAAAGTGAACTTGAAAAATGTATTAATATAGTAAAAGAATATTCAGTGAAAAGAAGAATCGAAGCATTAAAGAAAGAAATGAATGAAACATTAGACATTAACAAAAAAATAGAAATAGCAAAAAAGATAGAAAATATTAATAAGGAAGTGTTAAAATGGTGATTAAAAGTTTTGAAGAAAGATTAGAAGAATTAGTTAAAGAAGGTAAAGAACAAGGTTTTTTAACATATGAACAAATAGCAAAGAAAACAATAGATTTAGATTTAGATGCTAATGACTTAGATAAGCTTTATAATACCTTAACTGAAAATAATATTGAAATTAAGGCAGAAGACGATGAGGGCGGAGGAGAAATTAATTTAGAAAATGATATTATTATTGATGATGTACCTGATGAAAGTAAGGATATGAGTGTTAATGATAATGTCAGAATGTACCTAAAAGAAATAGGTAAAATAAGTTTGCTTTCAATGGAAGAAGAACAAGAATTATCTAGACGTGTAGCATCAGGAGATGAAAAAGCTAAGAATACTCTTGCGGAATCTAATTTAAGACTTGTTGTTTCAATTGCTAAGAGGTATGTAGGACGTGGACTATTATTCCTTGATTTAATTCAAGAAGGTAATATTGGTCTTATGAAGGCAGTTGAAAAGTTTGATTATGACAAAGGATATAAATTTTCTACATATGCAACTTGGTGGATTAGACAAGCTATTACTCGTGCTTTAGCTGATCAAGCCAGAACTATAAGGGTTCCTGTTCATATGGTTGAAACAATTAATAAGATGGCTAGAATAGAAAGACAAATGACTCTAGAATTAAATCGTGAACCAACTGATCAAGAATTATCAAAGAAAATGGGTCTTTCTGTTGATAAAATAGCTGAAATCAGAAAAATCAGTCAAGATCCAGTATCTTTAGAGACACCAATAGGTGAAGAGGATGATTCACATTTAGGAGATTTCCTTGCTGATGAAAGAACAATGTCACCAGAAGAATTTGCTAACTATGAAATACTTAAAGATGAACTTCGTGAAGTGTTAGATACATTAACAGTTCGTGAAAAAGAAGTATTAGAATTAAGATTTGGTTTATTCGATGGTTCTTCTCATACTTTAGAAGAAGTTGGTAAACAATTTAAAGTTACTCGTGAAAGAATTAGACAAATCGAAGCAAAAGCTCTAAGAAAATTAAGACACCCATCTAGAGCTAAAAAATTAAGAGATTTCTTAATTGAATAGAATAGAAGCAATATATTCATTAATTGATGATAAAGATAAAGTAGTGGATGTAGGGTGTGATCAAGCCAAATTAAGTCTGTTATTAGCAAAAAGAAATCAACCATCTATCGCATCAGATATTAGTGAAAATGTAATTAATAAAGCTAAAAATGATATTAAAAATGATTTGATAGACTTAAGAGTTTCTAATGGCCTTTCCAATATTAAAGAGGGTGAAGCAGATACTCTTGTTTTAGCTGGTATGGGAACACATACAATATTAGAAATAATTAACAATACTAAGTTAAGATTTAAAAAAATAATTACTATATCTAATAATTATCATGATATTTTAAGAGAAAAAATGAATGCTTTTAATTATATTGTTGATAAAGAATTAATAGTTAAAGAAAATAATAAATATTATAATTTAATTGTTTTTAAAGAAGGTAAAACTAAGTATAGTAGAAAAGAATTATTGTTAGGTTTAAATCATATAGAAAAAGAATTATATAATGAGTATTTAAATCATTTATTAAAAAAATATAATAAAATTAAGTTATCATCAGAAGATAATAACCCCAAAATTGATGAAATGATTAGAATGTTAGGAGATGTAATATGAAAAAAATATTAAAAGCATTAATAATAGTAAGTTTTGTATTTTTATTATGTTCATGTGGAAGTGACAATATAGTTGAAATAGATGTAAAAGATTATGGAAAAATAGTTATTGAGTTATATCCAAATATAGCACCAAGAACGGTTAAAAATTTTAAAGAATTAGTTTCTAATAATTTTTATGATGGAGTTACTTTTCACAGAGTAATAAATGACTTTATGATTCAAACAGGAGATCCTACTGGAACTGGTAGTGGTGGTAGTGAAAAGACTATTAAAGGTGAATTTAACAATAACGGAATTAAAAATAATTTATCTCATACAAGAGGAGTTGTTTCAATGGCAAGAGTAGGTGGAAATCCAGATACAGAAGCAACAATGAATTCTGCTTCTAGTCAATTTTTTATTGTACAAAAAGATTCTACATATTTAGATGGTAATTATGCTGCTTTTGGAAAAGTAATATCTGGAATGGATATAGTAGATAAAATAGCGGTAGTTGAAACAGATGAAAATGATAAACCAATACAAGATGTGGTAATTAGTACAATTAGATTTAAAGAAGGTGAATAATTATGCAAATACTTGATGGAAAAGGATTAAGTGCGAAAATAAAAGATGAACTTAAAAGTGAAATTGATGCTTATGTTCAAACACCAATATTAGCAGTTATTTCTATCGGAGATAATGAAGCAAGCAAAGTATATGTTAAAAATAAAAAGCAAGCTTGTGAGTATGTTGGCATGAGTTTTATGTATTTCAATTATGCCAGTGATGTTAAAGAGAAAATAGTTATTAATAAAATCAAAGAATTAAATAAAGATAAAAGTGTAAATGGAATAATATTGCAACTTCCGATACCAGAAAATTATGATGTAAATAAATTAATAAACACAATAGATCCTGAAAAAGATATAGATGGATTAACTTTTATATCTCAAGGAAAACTATATAATAACCATGATACTTTAATACCATGTACTCCTAAAGGAATAATGGAATTATTGAAATATTATAACATTGATTTAACTTCTAAAAATGTAGTTATCGTGGGTAGAAGTAATCTTGTATCTAAACCATTATACTCTTTATGCCTAAAGAACAATGCTACAGTAACAATGTGTCATACTAAAACGAAAGACTTAAAAGAGTATACAAAAAGGGCAGATATATTAATTGTTGCAACAGGACATAAATATTTAATTGATAAATCTATGGTTAAAAAAGATGCAGTTATTGTCGATGTTGGAATTACTAGAGAGAATAGTAAATTATATGGAGATGTAAATCCAGACGTAAAAGAAGTGTGTTCTTATTTGACACCTGTTCCAGGCGGAGTAGGACCTATGACAGTCGCCATGATTCTTAAAAATACATTTGAAGCATATAAAAAACAACATGGTGTTGTTGATATGACGTCATTGAATAAATAAAAGATTCTTTTAAATAAAGAATCTTTTTTCAACCTCGTTTTCTATTTTTTTATTAAATGATAGTATTAAACATGTTATTGCAAACACTGATAAGACAACTGTTGAATATATAGCCCATGTTATTGTAAATATTCCAGTTTTATATAATTTAATTAATCCATTAAGTAGTATCAAACAAGAAGTTATATATGTCATTAAATAATAGAAATTTCTAAGAATATTATTTTTATTTGTCAAGTAAACATTTAAATACACAAACATAGTTACAAATAATATAATTGGGCCTACTAAATATAAAAACCAACCAGTTGAATGTGATAAATAGGATATCATAAATAGTAATAATTCTAAACAAAGCATATTTATTAAAAAAGCTCTCATTTTATTTTTTAAAATAACAAACGAATAAAATGATGAAATATATATTGAAGAGAATAATACATAAAGTGACCAACTAATTTTTTTATTAACAAGTAAGTTTATAAACATAACAACTAATGATGAAAATATTAATAATTTATAAATTAGTTTTGTAAAATAAATAGTATTAACTCTTTTAGAAAAGTTTTCTATTCGTGAATTATATGGATTTTCTTCTGATTTTGTATAATCTAGTTTTTCATGGCATAGAGGGCATTCATCTAAATAAGTTGCTATTCTAACATTACATTTTTTACATTTCATTATTTCACCTGTTACTTTCTATTTCTATATCTAATCCCATTTTAGATAAGTTAGTAAAGAATAATCTTTCAAGTTCACTTTCTTTTATTTTTCTAGAAAATGTTATATATAAATTATCACCATATCCAATTGCTGTTACTGATCCTGGTTTTCCTCTTGAATTACCAAGAATAAAGTTCATATTAGTTACGTATTTATTCATTGGAGTATCTAACTTAACTAATCCTAAATTAGAAAAAGTAGTAGTTATATATCCATCTCCCATTCTTGATTCGGCAAAAGACATAAAATGTTTTTTAATAAACATTGGTATTCTACGAATTAGATGATTTTTCATAAGTTTTACATTTCCACTTATTTTAGCATTTATTCTTTTTTCTTCTGACATTTCTTTAAGTTGAGTTTTTACTGAAACAATTATTTCATTTAATGTGTAATCTTCATTTCCATTTATACCAACATTCATATATGATGAGAAGTTTCTAAGAGTAGAAGTTTTGTATATGTTTCTTAAATTGATTGGTACTGATACTTTAATTTGTTTCTTTGTTTTCACCATTTGTTTTATAGAGTAAATAATCATTGATGTAATAAATTCAGTAATACTAGCATTATATTGTTTTGATAGTTTTTTAACTTCATCTACATTCATTTTACCTGTTATTATATTAATAATATTTGGTTTTTCTTTTGTACCTTTCATATGATATGCTTTTTTTTCATGTTCTAGGGCTCCAGTTTTCCTTGCATATTTTAAAAAACTATCAGACATTTCTTCTTCAGTAGGTTTATCTTTTGGATTAAGTACAAGATTAGAATATTTTATTTTAATATTATATTTCATTTTTAAATATTCTGCAGTTAATGATAATAAAAATGTAAGAGCGCCAGTACCATCTGTTAATGAATGAAAATATTCAACAGCAATTCTATTTTTAAAAGTACGAACTCTAAACATATATTTTTTATCTAAATCTTTTCTTAGCATTGGATTTAATACATCGTCCTCAATCCTTGGAGTTTTGTTTATTTTCTCTAAATAACACCAAAAGAAACCTTCTTTTAATGAATAATTAAAAGTAGGAAATCTCTTCATAATTTTTATTAATGCTTCTTGTAAAATATCGTTATCTATATCTTCACTTAAAGTGATTGTTAATCTAAACATACTTGCAAGTTTTCTTGTTAAAATTGCAGGGTATATTAATGCAGCATTATCTAATTTTATCCAGTCTTTTTCATCCATAATGTTCACCTATATAAATTATATTAATTTAATTATAACATATTATAAATAAAATAAAAAACCTTGAAATTCAAGGTTCTTATTATCTGTTGTAAAATTCAACTATTAATGATTCATTAACTTCAGAATTTAATTCTTCACGTTCTGGATATCTTACATAAGTGAAAGTTTTTTTAGAAGCATCTACGTTTAAAAATGCAGGAATTTTAATATCCATATTAGTACATTCATTAATAACTGGATGATTCATTGAAGCTTCTTTAACAGAAACAACACTTCCAACTTTAACTCTATATGATGGAATATCAACTTTCTTTCCATCTACTAAGATATGTCCGTGATTAACGATTTGTCTAGCAGCTCTTCTAGTTTTAGCAAATCCAGCACGGTATACTAAATTATCTAATCTACTTTCAAGAAGTAATAAGAAATTTAAACCATGAATTCCTTGCATTTTACCAGCTGCTTCGAATGTTTTTCTAAATTGCTTTTCAGAAAGTCCATATAAGAATCTAACTTTTTGTTTTTCGTGTAATTGAACACCATATTCACTAAGTTTTTTTCTTGTAGTTCCATGAATACCAGGAGCTTGTGCTTTCTTTCTTAATTCTTTACCAGTTTCAAGAGTTGAGAAAGCATATCTTCTAGACTTTTTAAAAGCTGGTCCGATATATCTTGACATAGTATTTGTTCCTCCTTCTACAAATATTTGTATTAAAGGCCACCATTAAAATCGTAGGGAGTTTCTTATTTACTTTCGCTTTGGCAGAAGTTACTTATACTTTTTTCAAAGAAACACATTATAATCTTTTTGGCACTGCCAAATAAATACTTAGTAAATTATATAATAAAACTTTTAAAAAATCAACAAATAATTGATATATCTAAAGAATTTATGCTATAATCATTTTTAGGGAGAAGGTTTATTATGGCAAAAAGTAAAATGAATTTAAGATACAAAAGTCCAAAAAGAGAAAGAAATAAGAATAAAAGAGAAGTTAGTAGTGATATACAAATAAAATCATTTTTAGTAAATTTATTTTCAGTAATACTTTTTATAGGATTAGTTTATTTAGGAGTATTAGGTTTAAAATCTTTAGGAGTATTTGATCCTGGTTATAAAAAACCAACTAAAGAAACAACTCAAATTGATTATGAATATATTTTATTAGGTACAGTTTTCGATAGAACTGAAAAAGACTATTATGTAATATTTGATGATTATGATAAGAATGCTAACAAATATGTAAATGATTTAGTTAAAGATAATGCTAAAGTACCTGTATATAAAGTTGATACAAGTAAACCTGAAAATGCATCTTGCTTATCTGATACTAGTAATCCTAATGCTAAAGATGCAAACGAATTAAAGATTAATGATATTACATTAATTAGAATAACTAAAGGAAAAATAGCTAAATATATTACTGGTAGTGAAAAAATCGAGGAACAATTTAATAAATGATTGAAAAGTTAAATAAAATTTGTGAAACAAAAGAAGAATTTGACTTAACAAAATACAACACATATAGATTACATGCAGTTTCTAAATGTGTTGTTTTTCCATCTAACATAGATGAATTAAAAAAAGTAATAGATATTGTTAAAGATTATAAACATATGATATTAGGTAATGGCTCTAATGTAATATTACCTTCTTATTATGATGGAATAATTATAAAATTAGATAAATTCAATAAATGTGAATTTCATGATGGTTATGTATATGTTGAATGTGGTTACATGATAAATAAATTATCTATGGATTTAGTAGAGAAGGGATACTCTGGATTAGAATGGGCAAGTGGTATACCCGGAACAATAGGTGGATGTGTTTATAATAATGCTGGAGCTTATAATTCATCTATTTCTGAAATATTAATAAGTGCCACCATATATAATGGTAAAGATATAATTGAACTAAACAATGAAGAAATGAATTTTAGTTATAGAGACTCAATATTAAAACATAATAAAAATTTAATACTTTTATCTTGTAAATTAAAAATAATTCCTACTGATAAAGAAGAGCTAAAACGAAAAGTAAATGAAAGAACTCAAAAAAGACTTCAAACTCAAGATTTATTTCATCCATCATGCGGAAGTGTATTTAGAAATCCCGAAGGAGTACCTGCGGGAAAACTAATAGATGATTTAGGTCTAAAAGGATTTAGTATTAATGGCGCTATGATTAGTAAAATACATGCAAATTTTATTATTAATAATGATAATGCAACTCAAGAGGACATAGTTAATTTAATTAATAAAATAAAAAAAGATGTCAAAGACACCTATGATATTGATTTGGTATTAGAACAAGAAATAATAGAATAAAAAATTGACTTTTTTATAATTCAATTAATTATTCTTTTTATTTGCTCTAATTTCTTTAGTTGACATTCTTACTTTTTTTCCATCAACTACAACAGTTTGTAAATTTACTTTTTGAGTTTTTTTAGTAGCCTTTAATGAAAAAGGTCTGTTTTGTGCACTCATATTTTTTCTATTTGATACATTCTTTGCCATTATACTTTGCCTCCTCTTTTTAAGCCAAATATAATTTAACATAAAAATTGATTTAAGTAAAGCAAAAATTGACTTTTTTGTGTTTTTTGATAAAATATATAGCCAATCAAGGGGGATTTATGATAGAAGGGTATCAAAATATTAAAGAATATTTAAAATCTAATTTTGAAAGATTTAAAAATGCTGTTATTGCTGAGATGGTAGCATATTATGGTGATGAATATAAAAATGAAATAATATCTAGAATTAATGATACTAATTTTATTTTTTATATAAATCCTAAAAAAAGAAGAATTGAAAGATGTAATAGTGATAGAAGAAAAGAAAATTTTGATGAAATAAAAGAAAATTATAGAAAAACAAGATTAGAAGCTAAAAAGAATGGTGAGCTATTTAATTTATATAATAAAAAATCAGCAGCCGCTAGATTTGTTTGCCCATATAATGAAACAGATTTTACTTATATGTATAATAATGGTGAGAAAGAAATAGAGAAAACAATATTTATTCCACTTTATTTTGTAAATGATGAAGGAATAATTCATGAAATGATTCATGCAGTTATGTCTTCACCATTAGGATTAATTGAATCTCCTGATTACAAAATATTAAAATATAAAATAGGGCTTATTACATCTGGTGATAAAGGTGAAGATTTATTGGAAGAGTGTATGACTCAAATAGAGGCATTAATAATTTATGAAATTATAAAGTCAAAAGGTATATCATTTATTGATGAATTTTATCCAAATAAATCTTCTGAATGCAAATATGATTTGTTTATACCAAGTGTCGCTAAATTTTATAAAGATTTTAAAGAAGATCTTGTCGATGCTAGAATAACTTTAAATTTAAGAAGATTTATCAACAAAATAGGAAAAGAAAATTATTGCAAACTAATACAATTACTAAGAGAGTTTGAGGAAAACTATTTTGATTGTGATAGAGGTATCTTTAGAGAATTAATTAGTAAAGTTATAAATCAAATGGAAGACAATAAAAAATTAGTACTAAAATAATATAAAAATTGACTTTATGTATCAAATATGATATAATTATATTGGTTTTGGAGGTAGATAAATATGAAGAAAGAGTTAAAAAGATATACATTATGTGAATATGTAGGAAGTCAAACCAGATATTTTAATAATTATCAAGATTATGTAAAATTACTTGCTTTACTTGATGGATTAAATAAAAAAGGTAAAAATCAATTTTACTTTGGAAATATTTCTTGTGAATTAGTAAATGGATTATATGAAGTGACTGTACACATATATAATAGATTAACTCCTAAAATGACTATCTCTGATATAGATGCTCTTACATGTGATAAGACGGAAGAAGAAGTTGCTGAAAGTTATAGTGGTTTGATTAGAACAGTTAAACCATTTAAACCAGACTTAAATATAATGTATTTTGAGGAAAAAAATTCTAATGAAAGAGATGAAAAAACTGTCGTTAAAAGAATTAAATACACACCTGTTTTATATAAACAAGATAATCGTTTTTTAGATCAGAACTTTATATGTGATTGTATTCGCCATATGGCATATAAAAATGATATTAATTTTTTCAAGGAAATGTTAAATGAATTCTGTGTTCATCACATAATTTCTGAAAATGTAGAAAAGATAAGAAAAGAAATAGCTGCTTTTGATAGAGGGGAAGGTAATTGTGCTCGTTTGGGAAATTTAGTTATTCTTTTATATAATAGTTTGATATTAGAAAGAAATTCTAATGGTAAATTATATTATGATGAAAAAGGAAATACTCAAATTAGTAGAAGAAGACTTAGAGATTTTGGTTTCTTTGTAAGAGATTATATGACGCCACTTAGAAAAAAGAATTCACCTATGAGATATAATAAACAATTAACTCAAAATCAATTAGAAAAAATACAATCAGTAGAAGGAAAAAAATTAGAAAAGAAAAAAGAATTACCTAATGCAGAACAATTAAAATTATTTTAAAAAAATGAAGTTAATTCGACAAAATTAACTTCTTTTATTTTGTATAATTTGCTTGGTGATACAAATGATTTATATTGACGAATTAATTCTCTTAAATTTTATTATTGATTATATTTTAATAGATTTTACGAGCAATGTATTAAAAATAAATATTAATATCAAAAGAAAAATATTTTCATGTTTATTTGGAGAAATATCTATATTATATTTGTTTTTTAATATAAATAATTTTTATTTAGTTTTATTTAAATTATTTATTGGTATTATTATGATAATTATTGCATTTGGTTTTAATGATATTAAATCTTTTATTAAAAATATTATTTATTTTTATTCATTTTCTTTTTTGTTGGGTGGAACTTTATATTATTTTAAAGTTGAAAATTTATTAAAATATGAATACTTTTTATTATTTATACCAGTTATTATGAATAGTTATAAAAAATTAACATATAATTTAAAGAATATTTTAAGTACAAAATACAAAGTAACAGTTTATCTAAATAATGGTAATATTTTATATTTAAATGGTCATATGGATACTGGTAATAGTTTAATAGACCCAATAACTAATAAAAAAGTAATTATTATTAATAAAAATATTAATGAAAATTATTTTTTTGTTCCGTATAGGACTATAGATAATGAGTCATTAATGAAATGTTTTAAGCCTAAAAAAGTTTATATTGATGGTATTGGAGAAAGAAATGATATTTTAGTAGGAATAGTAAATAAAAAATTTATAGGTTTTAATTGTTTATTAAATAGTTGTTTATTGGAGGAAAAATGATAAAAAAATTATTAGAGAAGTTTTTTAAAAAAAATGATGTATTCTTTATTGGAAGTACTGATATATTGCCGCCGCCATTAAATAAAAAAACGGAAGAAGATCTTGTTATAAAGAGTAATTTAGGAGATTTACAAGCAAGAAATACATTAATTGAACATAATTTGAGATTGGTAGTATTTTTGGCTAAGAAATATGATAATACTATGTATGATTTAGAAGATTTAGTTAGTATTGGTACAATCGGTTTAATTAAAGGAATTAAGACATATAAACTTGATAAGAATATTAAACTAGCAACATACGCATCTAGATGTATTGATAATGAAATATTAATGTTTTTAAGAAAAAATAAAAAAAGAGTAGGAGAAGTTAGTTTTGAAGATTCAATTAATTTTGATAGTGAAGGAAATGAATTACATATAGAAGATGTTTTTGGAACTGATGAAGATATAATACATAAATCCATTGAAGAATCAGATGATAAGACATTACTAGAAAGAGAAGTTAAGAAACTGATTGGAAGGGATAAGGAAATAATAGAATATAGATATGGACTTTTTGGAAAACATGCACTAACTCAAAAAGATTTAGCTGATAAACTTAATATTTCTCAATCATATATTTCAAGAATAGAGAAAAAAGTTATAAAAAAATTAAAAGTTTTAATGAAATCATAATTTATTATGATTTTTTTAATTTAATTAAAATATATTAATTATACTTGTAATTATAATAGTTTTTGTGCTAAAATATATATGATATAAGTGATTGGTGGAGGGTTGTATGGCAAATAATTATGATAACTATGCATATGAAGATGATAGTTATCAAAGAAGAGGAGCACTTATTAGAAGAATTTTTATAATTGTAATGATTATTTTGGCTATAATATTTGTGTTACTTTTGGTAAAAGGATGCAGTAAAAGAAATAATGAAAAGTCAAAAGATAATGTGGATTATGATAGTTCTTTAATTGAAGGTGCAAAAAAATATTTCAATTCAAATAATGAAAAATATCCAGAAAACTATGGAGAATGTGAGGAAATAGAACTTCAAGCTTTAATTGATAGGGGACTTGTTAATGTATCAAACTTTTCTAGGTGCAATACAAATAATACTTATGTTAGAGTATGTAAACTAGAAAATGGTACTTATCATTATTATCCATGGTATGTATGTACAGATAGAAATAGTCAAGATGAATATGATAATGAGAAAGTTGGAAGTTTAGCAGATATCATTCCAAACAAAACAGTGGTTAATTTCAAATTTATGCCACAGATATTTGTAACGGGTAGTCCTCAATATGGAGAAACAGAGGAAATGTGGAAAGATGAAATTCCATATGATTCATATAAGACTATTAGTACAACAACATATTATAGATATAGAGATGAATTATTTAGGTGGACATTACAAACAAAGAAATATTATACAACTAAAGGAGAAAAAACTAAGGCAAGTGATGTTAAAGAATACTATTTAACAGTTCCAAGTAGTATGTATAGTTCTAAAGATAATAAAGCAGAAGGATATAAATGGTTTACAACAACATCTAGTAAAAAGTATGCACTCGATGCTAATAACGTAAAAGTATTTAGTCATACTGCTATAACTGGATATCCAAATAGCGATAACCCTGTTTGTACTGAATATCAAACTAGAACAGTAACTGGAACATCAAATGCGTTCCACTATTATAAATGTTCTAAAAGTAAAAATTCGACAGCAGTAATTTATCAATACAATAAGAAGTGTGGAACAGAGCCAAACCCAACATATTCATATGAATTAGATAACTTCTATACATGTGGTTATGGTAATTATGATGATGTTGAATCTATGAGAGTTAGTTCATCTGATGCAAAATGTTATACATATAGTGATTGGGTAAATAGTTTAACAACCTGTGATACTACAAAAGATACATGTAGAAAAATACAACCATATTGTGTATATAATTGGTATAAAATAGAAGCAAGTGCTGCTAGAACATATTATCCATCAGGTAGTTCTACTGCTGCTGGAGAAAATGTTTATTATACTTCAGCACCAGTAAGTGGAGCTATCAAGGATACAACAACAAAAGCGACAGTATATAAATGGTATAGTTCAACAACAACACAAACTAATGAATATACTGCAACTGCACCATCTGGGTATAGTGGAGCATCAAAGAGTGTTGATTCAAAATGGACAGATTGGTCAGCTTATTCAACTAAAAACCCTAAAGTATCTGATGGTAGATCAAGACAAATAGAGACAAAAACAAAAATTAAGCTTCAGGCAATAAAAGGTTCAACTGGGGATGGTTGGAAAGATTTGACAGAAGAATACCTAACTAAAGAAGAATTGATTGAATATTTAAATAGTAAAAATTATAAAGTAGAAACATTAAATGATATTACAAATGACGGAGAATTAAAATTAAAAATTCAGATGTTAGTAAGAAATAAGAAGGAGAGTAAGTAATGGAAACAGAATTAAGTGAAAAAATCAAAAATTTAAGTGCTGATTTTGAAAGAGCTTTTGGAATTGTTAGTTCAGAATCAAGTGTAGAAATGACGAGGTTTATTGAAAGACTTGGTGCGTTAGACAAAGAAGTTAATGAAGAAGCAGAAATGGGTATCAGTATGGATATGACTCCAGAAAAATACGATGAAATTTATAATGCTTCAGTTGATTCTTTAGAAAAAATAGAAAAATTATTCGATGTTGTAAAAGATCGTGAAGATGATTTAAATACAGATGATTATAGAAGGTTTGGAGATGCATGGGAAATTGTATCTGAAAAGAATCGTGAGGTATTAATTGCATTAGATTCTGTTATTCGTCAAAAGAGATCTGAATTTGAAGAAAAGCAAGAAAAAATAAATGCTAACAATGAAGAAATTGCTTCTTGCGAAAAAAACATTGAAGAATGTGATAAACTTATAGCTGGATATGAAAGAGAAGGTCAGAGATTAGAATCTAAATTAAAATTCATGGAAAGCACTAAATATTTTGAACATAGTGATTTGGAAAAAGATTGTATTAGAAGAGATATTGAGCAAAATAAAGAAAAGATTGAAAAACTAAAAGAACTAAGAAAAGGCTATGAAGATAAAATCACTGAATGTACAAAAGAAAATGAAGAAATATATAAAAGCTTTAACGCTTGGGATTATAGATTTCAACAAGAAATAACTGAAGCGAAAAAAGCAGAATATTATGAACAGGAAAAATTAGCTGAAGAAGATAGAAAAAGAATTGCTGCTGAAAGAAAGAAAATGATTAGAAATATGAAGGCAGCTGAAACACGTGAAAAGAAAAAACAACAACCAGATCCAAGATTACAGGAAATGGATGATAAAATGAAAACACCAGTACCTGAACCTGAGGAAGAGGAAATACAAATTGTTTCAAAACCACCAATAAAAACAGAAGAACCAATTCAAACAACACCACAACAAACAACACCACAACAGACAACACCACAACAGACAACACCACAACAAACGACACCACAACAAACGACACCACAACAAACGACACCACAAC